>JAAHIA010000001.1 GCA_010671975.1 Leptolyngbya sp. SIO4C1
ATTGACCGATTGGCTACTGTTTGGCTGTGAGACCAAAGGACTGCCGCCAGAAGTGCTCAGCGCCTGTCACAAGACCCTGTGCATTCCCATGGCTCAAACAGAGGTCAGGAGCCTAAATTTATCGGTAAGCGTAGCTATTGGCCTATTCGAGGCAATCCGGCAGCTGCAGTAGGCCCAGCTCTGTTGCAACTCCGTAGAACTACGTCATAAAGGATCGCCGAACTTAATACCTATTCATTTATAGAGAGATACATGCTCTATGCTGTCGACGTTCATTTGAAAGAATTGATAGCTTTAAGCACGAATGCAATCACCAACCTAAAGAGGCCACTGCCAGGCCTGAACAGCGGCTGAGCACAATCGTTTTCTCAGAATAGGCAAAATTTAGCCGGCTATGATAAGAATTTTCTATATTCTTCAGTGTATTGAAAAAAGATTGCTTTTAAGATGGCCCTATTCTTGGCACTTAAAGCGTTTCGTAGCTTACAGAAAGTCTTTTTGAAGATTGACTAGAGGCCCTCGCAAAGCAGATAAGCTGATCAAGTCAGACCCTAAAGTTGCCCCTTATAGACCGTCCTCATCTAAATATGAAACTATCTTGAAAACCCCCTCTACAAAAGGCTTTTCATCGCTGAGCAAGGCTAATATCAGGGCGCTATAAGCACAGATTTGCAAATCTCTACTGTTAGATTTGTATGCACTTGGGGCAGTTAAGAGTAAGGACTTGTGCCATGGGATTGAAATTTTAGTTAAGTCGTGTAAACTTGCCTAAGTCAGGCATGAAGGGTAATGTTACCTAGACAAGAAACATCTGCTAAATCCAGATGGATGGATAACTGATTGTCTAGTTGCCTGTAATTTAGCTGTTGACAGCAGCGACGCTGTCGGGGAATCGCGAAAGGTTTAGTGATTTTAAGACGGTTAAACGCTGGTCATTTAGGAGGTTAGTCCTTGAAACGTAAGAATTCGCAGGAGCCGACAAACGACTCTAGTCATTCATGTTTGACTCCGATAGCTGAGTTTAACAGTCAGCTTTCCTCTGAAAGCATCTCCTCTGGAAGCAGCTGTCGAATGACTTCTGCAGCGATGCTGGGCATCGCTCTTTCGGTAGGGGCATCAGGCGTCTTACTGACTGAGAGCGAAGCATCCGCTGCGGTCGATCTACGCTCAGCGAGTGTCTCTTCTAAAGCGCTTCGAAGTCTTCCTCAAACGTCTGCATCGGCACTATCAGTCGAGGAAGTTTTTGGAGAGCGTCAGCTAGAGCGCAACTCGGCTCTCTACCATCGGGTTGAAGAGGGTGAAAGCCTTTGGCAGATTGCCCAGCGCCACAGCGTAGGCATTCAAGAAATTAAGGCGGCCAATCGCCTTGCCCCTGAGGCACCCATTCAGGTTGGACAGGTGCTCAAGGTCCCGACCGAGCCTGCTCAAGCAAGCCAGGCTGCTCCTGGCAAGAAAAGCAGTGCGGTACTGCTATCGCAGGCGGCAGCAGATGGGCAGTTTTCTGATTCTCAGGCGACGGTAGCGCTGCAGCCAGCCCCTGCGCCATCGGCTCAGCTCTCAGAGTCGCCAGCAGATCTGGCCTCACCTGAGCCAATCAGCAATTTGAATCAGCCGGTGGCGGCCCCCGTGCTTTCCGAGACAGCACCAGAGCAAGCCGACTCGCTCCGCTCAGCCGGTTTGATGACTCAGGCGGAGGGCTTTAAGCAGGAGCTAGAGACCGCCGCTCGCCTAGAGTCTGCTTCAGCTGAGCAACCGGTGGTACCGCCGATGGTGCCGGATGAAGCGGCGCAGCTGCCCGTAGTGACAGCGCTCGCACCGTCAATGCCGCAGCGTGACTACCGAGTGCAGGCTGGAGAAACGCTTGCCAGCATCGCTAAATCGCTTGGGGTCACGCCCGAGCAGCTGGCTCATGTCAACCAGATTGCCGATCCTAATTTTATTTTGGCCGGTCAGACTTTAACGGTGCCTGAAGCGCCCTGGGGAGGTGCGGAGGCACCTTCTGTACCCGTCGTGATAGCGGCTTCGCCAGAGATTCAAGCGGCTGGAGGAGCTGTCGGAGGGACGAAGCTGTCTAGGCTGCAGTCAACCGTGGAAAATCAGGTGGATGCTTCTGAAATGCTGGCGCGGCTGCGCGGTGAGCAGCTCGAAGCCGCTAAAGTAGCGGCTCAAAGCGAGATGCCTAGTGAAACGCCTGCTGCCAGCGAGACCGAAGCCACCGAGAGCGCTGATACCTATACGGCAGCTCTGCTAGAGCAGGTAGATTTTGCAAGAGAGCGAGCTGAGGCGGACGCTGTGCCGGTTTCTCAGCCGGTAGCGCTGAGCCGCGCCGCAGCTGTGGCAGAGGGGACAGCCGTCAATCCTGAGTTTCAAGGGCGACTGGAAGTGCCGGCCGAAGCCATTGAAGCAGCGCCAGATGCTCAGCTTTTGGCAGCAGCCCCACTTGGCGCTGAAGCCTATGCGCCCCCGGCTTCTCAGCCGTCGGCTGGTCAGATGGTGTCCCCAGACATGCCGATGCTGCCGGCTTCTGACGAGTATCTGCCGGAGGCACCCGAATATTTCAACGGCTATGCCTGGCCTACTCGCGGCACGCTGACGTCTGGCTACGGCTGGCGCTGGGGTAGAATGCACCGTGGCGTGGATATTGCCGGCCCGGTCGGAACGCCAATTATGGCGGCTGCTCCAGGCGTGATTGAGCGAGCAGGCTGGAACTCTGGCGGCTATGGAAATCTAGTTGAAATTCGCCATGCTGACGGTAGCTTGACCCGGTACGCGCACAACAGCCGGCTGCTGGTGAGGGCTGGCCAGGCAGTTTCTCAAGGTCAGCAGATTGCGGAGATGGGCAGCACCGGCTACAGCACCGGACCGCATCTTCACTTTGAGATTCACATGCCCAATCAGGGAACCGTCAATCCTATGGCCTATCTGCCTCAGCAGTAGAGGGGCAGCTGATCAAGTAGACAAAGGCGTCTGAGCATTGCTACGGGCGCCTTTGTTTATTTCAGATCGCTTTGGGGTCGCTGCCTAACTTTGAGCCTAACTTTGAGACTGAGACAGGCGGCTAGGACTGGGCAAGCTCGCGTCGTCAAAGCTAAGCTAGAAAAGCAAAAAACTGCGTGTTTTAGCAGCGTTTTATGATACATTTATTGAGCTGCTAGCGGGCTAAGCTTTCATGCAGTGTACGGCTCAGTAGCTCAGTGGTAGAGCAGGGGACTCATAAGCCCTTGGTCGCGTGTTCAAATCACGCCTGAGCCATTTTAGATAGGTAAGCCTATTTTAGGAAAATTGATCGATAGATATTTGCCAAGCTCTCTCTGGCAGTCAGCTGACTTGAGGGTATCAAAGTTCGACTTTACTCAGAGTCGTTATGACTATGATATGGTGAAATGCAATTTATAGTTTGGAGAATACACTGATGGCAATTCAGGTAGAGGGGTGTCTCAGAGTTGGCCAGCCTGCACCTGACTTCATTGCTACGGCAGTTGTTGATCAGGAATTTAAAACAATCAAGCTTTCCGACTATCGAGGCAAATACGTTGTTCTATTTTTCTATCCACTGAATTTCACGTTTGTCTGCCCGACGGAGATTACGGCTTTTAGCGATCGCTACAGCGAATTTCAAGAGCTTGATACTGAAATCCTAGGTGTATCTGTAGACAGCGAGTTTTCGCATCTGGCTTGGATTCAAACCGATCGCAAGGCCGGTGGCGTTGGCGACCTCGACTATCCGCTGGTTTCTGACATCAAAAAAGAAATTAGCGCCGCCTACAATGTGCTGGAAGCGGAAGCCGGCGTTGCCCTGCGGGGTCTTTTCATTGTCGACAAAGAAGGGATTGTCCAGCATTCCACTATCAACAACCTGTCGTTTGGTCGCAGCGTTGATGAGACGCTGCGCGTGCTGCAGGCCGTTCAGTATGTGCAGTCGCATCCAGATGAGGTCTGCCCGGCCGGTTGGCAGCCAGGTGAGAAAACGATGACGCCCGACCCAGCTAGGTCTAAGGACTTTTTTGCAGCGGTATAGCCTTCAACCAGTATGCGGCTAACCTCCACGGATTTTCGCGGCTTGGTCAATCGGCGATTTTGCCAAAATTTGCTGCCTATTCCGGCGCGATCGCGCTTCAGGCTAGGGCAGCTGCTGCCAGATTTTCAGCTCCCAGCGGTGGGACAGCGCGCCCCGATCAGCCTGGCTGACTACCGAGGACGGCAGCCGGTAGTGCTGGCATTCACGCGCATCTTTACTGAGAAGCAGTACTGCCCCTTCTGCTATCCGCATATCTTAGCGATGAATGAGGCCTACGAACAGTTTGCTGCGCTCGGGGCGGAAGTGCTGCTGGTGACGAGCACCGACCTGCGTCAAAGTAAGCAGGTGCAGCAAGACCTGGCGTTAGCCATGCCGCTGCTGGTTGACCCTAGCTGCCAAACCTTTCGCACCTATGGCACTGGTCAAGCGCTGGGGGCACCGCTGTCGGCTCAGTTTGTAATAGATAGAGAAGGCCGTCTGCGATTTCAGCATCTTTTTTCCTTTGCTCACCACAATGCCAGTCCAGAAAGGCTGCTGTGGGCGCTGAAAAAACAGGCGCTAGGCCTGCCAGACAAAAGCCGCCGATTTAATCAAACCAACGGAGAGGGAGGGATTCGAACCCTCGATGAGGTTTAACACCCCATAACTCCTTAGCAGGGAGCCGCTTTCAACCACTCAGCCACCTCTCCAAGTCGTCCAAGTATCATAGCAAGATATCTCCTAAAGCTCCAACTTTTTTTATCGCTTTGACAAAATTGTCGAGCCTATGAGTCCGATGCGATCGCAGAGGACGGATGAGATGCTGCGATCGCGCTGTCGGCCGCCGGAGAGTCGCCCTCCCTAACGCTGTGTCCGTCGACTAAAATGCGAGGCAGCCGATGCTTGAAGCCGCATAAGATCTCCCAGGAGATGGTTCCTAGCTGAGCCGCCCAATCGTCTGCTGTCACCTGCTGCGCGCCGCTGTGACCTAGCAGCGTGACCACATCGCCGACCTGCAGTGCCGGTAGATCTGAGACATCGAGCATCAGCTGATCCATCGTAATAGCGCCAATTTGAGCGACTGAGCGCTGCTGGATCAGCGCCCGCAGCTGATTTGACAGTCGGCGCGGCACACCGTCTGCGTAGCCAATGCCAACGACGGCAATGCGCATATCGGTCGGGGCAATGAAAGTATGGCCGTAGCTGACGCCGGCCCCGGCTGCTAGAGCCTTGAGATGGGTAATGCGGGCTTTAACAGCTAGCGCTGGCCGCAGATTGAGTATGCCGCTGAGGTGAGGCGCCGGCGATAGACCATATAGCCCCAGGCCCACTCGCACCATGTCATAGTGCAGCTGAGGATCGGCGAGCGTGGCTGCTGTGTTAGCAAAGTGCAGCTTGGGCGGCAGCAGCTGTGCCTGGCGCAGGCTGGCAATCGCTTGCTCAAAGCGTCGCTGCTGCGCCCGCAGACAGGTCAAATCTGGGCTATCTGCCGTTGCCAGGTGCGAATAGAGGCTAACTACCCGCAGCGCTGGCAGCTGCGCCACAAAGCTGGCAAACTCGACCGCCTGACGCCAGTCATAGCCCAGTCGCGACATGCCCGTATCCAGTTTGAGATGCACCGGCAGTACGGCTGATTCAGACTCAGCCGACAGCGTTTCGGCAAAGATGAGCGCCTGCTTGGGTGAAACGATGGTAGGCTGCAGCTGCCAGGCAGCAACCGCTCGAATTTCTGCCGGATGATAGACCGCCCCCATGATTAAAATAGGCGCTTCAATGCCGGCCTGTCTGAGCTCAATCCCTTCTGGAACCGTTGCAACGCCTAGCCAGCTAGCCCCAGCGGCCAGGGCTGTTTGAGCGACGCGGGTAGCGCCGTGTCCATAAGCATCCGCTTTGACAACCGCCATCAGTGCTGTCTGCGGTGCTAGACCAGCCTTAAACTGACGGACGTTGTGCCGAATAGCCGCAAGGTCAATTTCTACCCAAGCCCGAGAGCACCGCATCGGCAGTAGGGCTGGCATCTGGTCCCAATTGAGCATAGTTCACTCCTTCACTCCTTCACCCCTAGGCAGCGCTGCAGCGGCAGCGGCCGTAGATTAGCGACAGTGTATCAGCTGCTCGAACGCTGGCTATACACCTGTGCTACTATCAGTGCAAGGCCTTCCTGGTGTCTATCCCTCAATGAGTAAGGTTCTCGTCCTGAACGCGTCGTATGAGCCGCTAAATGTCACAAGCTGGCGACGAGCGGTTGTGCTCATTATCAAAGGTAAGGCAGAGCGGATAGAACACAATGGCAAGGTCATCTATGCTGACTTCCCGCTACCGACGGTCATTCGCCTGCGCCACTATGTGCGAGTGCCCTACAAAGATATTCCGCTCACCCGTCGCAACTTGCTGCATCGCGATGGCAATACCTGCCAATACTGTGGCTACGCCGGTGACGGCCTTACGCTCGATCATATCGTGCCGCGATCGCGAGGCGGCATTGATTCTTGGGAAAACATTGTGACCGCCTGCGTGCGCTGCAACGTAAAAAAGGGCAACCGCACGCCCCGCGAAGCCGCGATGCCGCTGCGCACCGCACCTCGAAAGCCGCACAGCAGCCTCTATTTCGAGCTGTCTCGCCATATTCGCAGCGGGCTGCATCAGGAGTGGCGCAAGTATGTCATTGGCCTCTAAAAATTCCCCATAGGGCAGTAGCGATTCCTGAGGCTTCCTGCCATGATCAAAAAATAGGCCCCTGCTTGTGCGGGGACTCATTTCTTCAAATTACGCTAACTAAGGAGACAGTAGCTGCTTAAGAATGGCAACTGAGAACGCTTTGCTGAACGATTCTGACTTTCAACCGATTCATCAAACGGCTGAGGCCCAACCAGCTGAGTCCAAGAAAAACGGGGCAGCAGCGCCAAACTCAGCGCAGGCCCTAAAGCGCCTGCTGATTGAGCATGCCGATAGCCGTCAGATTATCCTGCTACAGGATTTTCCGGATCCGGACGCGCTGTCTTCAGCCTGGGCCTACAAGCTGATTGCGGCCAAGCATCAGATTGAGTGCGATATTTTTTACTCGGGCACACTGAGCCACCAAGAAAACATTGCGCTGGTTAAGCTGGCCAACGTTCCTGCTAAGCGCTGGCCGCAGCAGAGCAGCGAGCAGCCCGATCTCTCTGAGTATGAGGGCTATGTTCTGATTGACACCCAGGGCACAACCAGTCAGCTAACCAAGCTCGTGCGGGCGGCAAAGCTGCCGCTGCTGGTAGTGATTGACCACCACGCGCCGCAGGGAGAAGCCGCTGCTGAGCTGGCTGATATTCGCCCTGAGATTCGGGCTACGGCCACCATCTTGACGCAGTACCTGCAGGCGGGTCTGCTGCAGCTCGATCGCAACAACAGCAAGCATGTAAAATGCGCCACTGCGCTGATGCACGGTCTGCGCTCAGACACCAATCGACTGATGAATGCCGTAGAGGCAGACTTTATGGCAGCGGCCTATCTCAGCCAGTATTACGATCCGCAGCTGCTGAATGCCGTGCTGCAGGCGTCTCGCTCTAAGCGAGTGATGGACGTGATTGAGCGCTCGCTGCGCAATCGTCAAATCCAAAACAGCGTTTCGATTGCCGGCGTTGGCTATCTGCGCTACGAAGATCGCGATGCAATTCCGCAGGCAGCAGATTTTCTAGTCACTGAGGAAAATATCCACACCGCTGTCGTCTACGGTATCGTCCACGACGAGGACGAAGAGTTAGAAATCGTCATCGGCTCTTTGCGCACCAATAAGATCACGCTTGACCCGGATGAATTTATCAAAGAGGCCTTTGGCCAAGACGAGCAGGGGCGCTTTTTTGGCGGCGGCCGTTCAATGGCGGGCGGCTTTGAGATTCCGGTTGGTTTTCTTTCTGGCTTTTATGAAAACAGCGACTACAACCGCCTGAAGTGGGAGGTGTTTGATACGCAAGTGAAGCAAAAGCTGCTGCGACTGGTGAATCCGGAAGATGGCGTCATCAATACCGACTGAGGTGTATCTGATTCGCCACGGCATTGCCGCCGAGCGCGGTACCCATCATGCTAAGGATGCTGACCGACCGCTGACTGAGAAAGGGCAACGGCGCACGCAGCGGGTAGCTGAGCGGCTGGGTGAGCTAGGTCTAAGCTTTGAAGCGCTGCTGGTAAGTCCGCTGGTGCGTGCCCAGCAAACAGCCGATCTGCTGCTAGATGCCGGGTTGGCTAAAACCCTCACCACGTTTGAGCCGCTAGCGCCCGCCGGGGCGCTGGCCGACTGGCTGAGCTGGCTGAGCGACTGGCAGCAGACTGACGGGGGCTGCGTGGCGCTAGTAGGGCACGAGCCCAATTTGAGCAGCTGGGCGCAGCAGCTAGTCGTCGGTGCAGTGACCGATCGCTGGCAGCTGAAAAAAGCCGGAGTGGTGGGCCTGCGGGTGCCGACTGCGGCACATGCGATCGCGCATAGCCAGCTTTTCCTATGGGTACCGCCTAGATTTTTGCTGTAGCCTCAGCCACTCCGCGCTGGCGCCGGCTAATTCAGACTGAGGACGGCGCGCGCGGCCCGGCTGACGCTCTGAGTCTTGCGGCTGGGGCTAGTTTGCGCACCCAACTTCTCGATATCCTAGAGATAAAGCGAGCTGAACTGAGGAGCTGACAATGACTGTATGCGAATATCGGCCTGGATTAGAAGGCATCCCAGCCACTGAGTCTGGCATTAGCTATGTCGATGGACAAAACGGCATTCTGGAATATCGCGGTATTCGCATCGAAGAGCTAGCGCTTAAAAGCAACTTCATCGAAGCGGCCTATCTGCTGATTTGGGGCGGCTTGCCAACCCAGCAGGAGCTAGATGCTTTTGAGTACGAGATTCGCCACCATCGCCGACTCAAGTTTCGCATTCGCGACATGATGAAGTGCTTTCCGGAGAGCGGTCACCCGATGGACGCGCTGCAGGCCTGTGCGGCAGCGCTGGGGCTATTTTACTCGCGCCGCGAGCTAGACGATCCGGCCTATATTCAAAAGGCGGTGGTGCGGCTGCTGGCCAAGATTCCCACCATGGTGGCGGCCTTTCAGCTGATTCGCAAAGGCAACGATCCGGTGCAGCCGCGCGACGATCTCGACTATGCGGCCAACTTTCTCTACATGCTGAATGAGCAAGAGCCCGATCCGCTGGCCGCCCGCATTTTTGATATTTGCCTGACGCTGCATGCCGAGCACACCATCAACGCCTCGACCTTTTCGGCCATGGTGACCGCTTCAACGCTGACCGACCCCTATGCAGTGGTGGCTTCCGCCGTGGGTACGCTGGCCGGACCGCTACACGGTGGGGCCAACGAAGAAGTGATCCAGATGCTGCAGGACATCGGCTCAGTGGAGAACGTACGACCGTTCGTCGAAGAGCGGGTGGCGCACAAGGCTAAGATTATGGGCTTCGGCCATCGGGTCTACAAAGTTAAGGATCCGCGCGCGGTCATTTTGCAAAAGCTGGCCGAGCAGTTGTTTGAAAAATTTGGTCAGGATGAATACTACGCGATCGCGCTGGAGCTAGAGTCGGTGGTGACCGAAAAGCTAGGTAAAAAAGGCGTGTACCCTAACGTAGACTTCTATTCGGGCCTGGTCTATCGCAAGCTGGGCATTCCCACCGACCTGTTTACGCCCATTTTTGCGATCGCGCGCGTGGCCGGCTGGCTGGCTCACTGGAAAGAGCAGCTGGCTGAAAATCGGATTTTTCGACCGACCCAAATTTACACTGGCCCTCATGCCCAGTCCTATGTGCCGCTGGCTGAGCGGCCTCAGATTTGGGACAAGCAGCCCTCACCGTTTGTGGTGTCTAACGCCCTGCGCTCAGTTTCTTGAACGTCCGTGATACCGATGACTGCGGCGATGTGGGCGTGTGATGGGCGTCACCCCTCTTGTCAATTTGTCAGAATCCAACGAACATAACAATTAGTGACGATTTTCAGGAACTCCAGCCCCCCTCGCACATGCTTGGGGGGTTTTTATTTTTACGTCACTGTGCCTGCAGTCTGCGCAGATTTACAGATGATCGGTGCGATCGCGCAGCAGCTGCGTCTGGAGACTGACCCATCAATCATCCAAGCCGAGTAGACCTACTTGCTCGGCTCCTGCCCTTTATGAGTAAAAATTACTATCCGCTGGGCAATGGTTGACCGGTTTGTCGGGCTATAAAGCGTTAGAATCTGTAAGAGCAAAGAATCTTTAAACAAAATTCTAAAGCCGCAGTCTGTCACTCAATCCTTCATGAATTCTGGAATTGACCTACAAGAGAGCTTTATTCGAGCCCTAACCTCGTTTGGGCTGCCGACGGGTTTGGCTAAAACCGTCTGGATTCCGCTGCCAATGCTGCTGATGCTAATTGCTGCTACGGTGAGTATTTTTATCGCCGTCTGGCTAGAGCGAAAAATTTCTGCCGCCGCGCAGCAGCGCATTGGCCCCGAATACGTTGGCGCGCTCGGCGCGCTGCAGGCCGCCGCTGACGGTATCAAGCTGCTATTTAAGGAAGATATCGTACCGGCCAAGTCTGACCCCTGGCTGTTTACGCTAGGTCCGGCGCTGGTCGTCATTCCGGTGTTTTTGTCCTACCTGATTGTGCCTTTTGGGCAAAACATGGTAATTACCGACATCGGGGTTGGCATTTTTCTATGGATTGCGCTGTCTAGCATCACGCCGATTGGTCTGCTGATGTCGGGCTACTCTTCAAACAATAAGTATTCGCTACTGGGCGGTCTGAGGGCAGCAGCCCAGTCAATCAGCTACGAGATCCCGCTGGCGCTGGCGGTGCTGGCCGTGGTGATGATGTCCAACAGCCTCAGTACAATTGACATCGTCAACCAGCAAGATGGCTACGGCATCCTCAGCTGGAACGTGTGGCGTCAGCCGGTTGGGTTTGTCATTTTTTGGATTGCGGCGCTGGCTGAGTGTGAGCGTCTACCGTTCGACCTGCCCGAAGCTGAAGAGGAGCTCGTTGCTGGCTATCAGACGGAGTATACCGGCATGAAGTTTGGTCTCTTCTACGTTGGGTCATACGTCAATCTAGTGCTCTCAGCGCTGATGGTCTCAATTCTCTACTTAGGCGGATGGAGCTTTCCGGTACCGGTAGAATCGCTGGCTGGCTGGCTAGGCGTTTCAGAAACGGCTCCCTGGCTGCAGGTGATTACAGCCTCCGTTGGCATCGTGATGACCCTGATCAAGGCCTATGCGCTGGTCTTTTTGACCATCTTGCTGCGCTGGACCGTGCCCCGCGTCAGAATCGATCAGCTCCTAGACCTAGGGTGGAAGTTTCTACTGCCCGTTTCACTTGTAAATCTATTGCTCACAGCAGCTTTAAAGCTGACGTTTCCAGTTGCCTTTGGTGGTTAGAGAGGCGAATTTTTCTCATGCTTAACTTTCTCAAACAAGTCGGCGACTATGCCAAAGAAACGGCACAGGCCGCAAAGTTTATTGGTCAGGGACTATCGGTAACCTTTGACCACATGAAGCGCCGTCCGGTCACGGTGCAGTATCCGTACGAAAAGCTGATTCCGTCTGAGCGCTATCGCGGCCGCATTCACTTTGAATTTGACAAGTGTATTGCTTGCGAGGTCTGCGTGCGCGTCTGCCCCATCAACCTGCCGGTGGTGGACTGGGACTTTGACAAAGCTTCTAAGAAGAAAAATCTCAAGCACTACAGCATCGACTTTGGCGTCTGTATTTTCTGCGGCAACTGCGTAGAATACTGTCCGACTAACTGTCTGTCGATGACGGAAGAATATGAGCTCGCAGCCTACGATCGCCACGACCTCAACTACGACAACGTGGCGCTGGGTCGTCTGCCCTACAAGGTCACTCAAGATCCGATGGTGACGCCGCTGCGCGAGTTTGCCTACCTGCCCAAGGGCGTTACCGATCCGCACGAGCTGCCGGCTGGCTCCCGTCGCTCTGGTAAACTGCCCCAAGAGATTTTAGAAGAGCTCGAAGCGGCCCAGGCAGATACCCAGCCAGAGGCGAATGCTGAAGCGGATGCCTAGGTAGCCCACCGGTATCGGCACGTCAATCAACGTTAGAAAGGAACCGTCGTGAATTTAGCAGAAGGCGTACAGCTTGTTTCGTTTGGCATCCTTGGAGTTTTGATGCTAGCAGCGGCGCTAGGGGTAGTGCTGCTGTCTAACATCGTTTACTCTGCCTTTTTACTCGGCTTAGTTTTTGTTAGCATTTCGGGCCTCTATGTGCTGCTCAATGCTGGCTTTGTCGCAGCCGCGCAGATCCTGGTGTATGTTGGCGCGGTCAATGTTCTGATTCTCTTTGGAATCATGCTGGTGAATAAGCGACAGGACTTTGCGCCGCTGCCCAAGGCCTGGCTGGGCAAGGCGGCTACAGCTGCTGTTTGCACTGGGCTGTTTGCTTTACTCAGCACGATGGTGCTGACGACGGGCTGGGGCGCTTCTGTGGCTGCACCGGCCGGTGATATCTCAATCGAGGTGATTGGGCAGCATTTCTTCAGCGACTTCTTATTACCTTTTGAACTGGCTTCTGTGCTGCTGCTAGTGGCGCTAGTAGGGGCGATCATTCTTGCCCGCCGCGAATACATTCCCGATGTTGAACCGGTCGATGAGGCAAAAGTGCTGACGCTGCCGGAGCGGCCGCGCGAGCTAGTCGCAGCCGGAGGGACCGAACCGAGCGAGCCGGCCCGCTGATAGTCTTTTAGCCTTCTGATCTGTTCTAAGAGCCAAACCTATGCAGCTTGAGTATTTTTTGATTTTGGCAGCCGCCCTATTTTGCGTGGGCATCTATGGCCTGGTGACTAGCCGCAACGTAATTCGCGTTTTGATGTCGATTGAGCTGATGCTGAATGCGGTCAATCTAAATCTGATGGCGTTTTCCAACTATTTAGATCCGCAGGACATTAAGGGACAGGTCTTTGCTGTCTTTGTGATTACCATCGCGGCAGCAGAGGCAGCCGTTGGTCTAGCCATTGTGCTGTCGATCTATCGCAACCGCGATACTGTTGATATGGAGCAGTTTAATCTGCTCAAGTGGTAGCTCGTCGCTGAGCAGCTAGCTGAATAACTGCGGTGCAACTCAAGCAGGCAATCATTGTCCATAAAGCAGGTAATGCCTACAGCAGAACCTGGGCCGAAAAATGCGCCCGCCAGCTTGAGCAGCTCGGATGTAAAGTTCTGCTCGGGCCAAGCGGTCCGAAGGATAATCCCTATCCGGTCTTTTTAGCCTCAGTGACGCAGCCAATCGATCTAGCCGTGGTTTTAGGCGGCGACGGCACGGCGCTAGCGGCAGCTCGACATCTGGCTCCAGAGCACGTGCCTATTTTGGCCGTCAACGTCGGCGGGCATCTCGGCTTTCTGACAGAATCAGCCGATGTGGTCGATGATTTTGAGCAGGTTTGGCAGCGGCTGCTCTCGGATCGCTATGCGGTGCAGCAGCGGATGATGCTACAAGCCTGTTTGCATGAGGGCAACTACGGCAACTTTGAGCCGATGAGCGACATTTTTTGGTCGCTCAATGAAATGTGCGTCAAGCCAGCCTCGCCCGATCGGATGATTACCTCCATTTTAGAAATGGAAATTGACGGGCAGGTAGTCGATCAGTATCAGGGGGACGGGCTGCTGATCAGTACGCCAACCGGCACGACGGGCTATACCGTAGCGGCAAATGGCCCAATCGTTCATCCCGGCATGGATGCGATCATCGTGACGCCGATTTGTCCGCTCAGCCTGTCTAGCCGCCCGGTGGTGCTGCCGCCCGGCTGCGTGGTCAGCGTCTGGCCGCTGGCTGACCCAGATATGAATACTAAGCTGTGGACCGACGGCGTGCTAGCAACCGCTATCTGGCCGGGTCAGCGCGTCGATATTCGCATGGCTAGCGATATGGCACGCTTCATTGTGTTGGATATTGATAATTCCTACTATCGAACGCTGCGCAATAAGCTGCAGTGGGCCGGCGCCAGGATTAACTATACTAACAATCATCGCAACTAGCTAAGCTCTACGGTAGCCGCAGCACCGTCTGATTGCGGCCTCTGCGCTTGGCTTCGTAGAGTCCTAAATCGGCGATGTCAAACAAGGTTTCAGGAGAGAGCCGACGGCAGGGCACTAGGCCGGTCACTCCGACGCTGATGGTGATGTGGTCCGAGACGCGAGAGGCTTTGTGAGCTAGCTGCAGCGCCTGAACGTTGAGCGCGGCTGTTTGGGCCACTTGCAAAGCTTCTTTGGGCGGCGTTTCGGGCAGCAGGATGACAAACTCTTCGCCGCCATATCGGGCAATCATGCCGTGAGGGCGCGTGACGGCCTGCTTGATTGCCTGAGCCACCTGACGCAGGCAGGCATCGCCCTGCAGATGGCCGTAGGCATCGTTGTAATGCTTAAAATAATCAATGTCGCAAAGAATTAGAGACAGCGGCGTTTGCGATCGCACTGCGCGTACCCACACTGTTTCGAGCCGTTCTCTAAAAGCGCGCCGATTGGCTAGCTGCGTTAGCTCATCAAGCAGTGATAGCGCCTGTAGCCGCTGTAGCTTCTGCAGCCGATACAGCAGTGGCGCAATCGTCACCGCTAGGGCATATGGCAGAATGGGCAGCCACCAGCCTACGAGCAATAGCCCATAGCTGACTATCAGCAAGCTGCCGACACAAGCAGCAATCAGACCTAAACGGCGCAGCTCGCTATCTACCCAGCCGTACAGCAGCAGGCTTAGATGCGCCAAGCCCCAAATTAGCAGCAGCTCTAACGGTTCAGTCAGCGTTTTTAAGATCGGCCGATTGTCTAAAACGGCGCTGACCAGCTGGCTAATCAAGATGGCATGAATCTCGACACCATGCGTTGGTAGCAGCTGCTGCCCCACTTTGCCGCTATGAGCAGTAAAAAAGATATCAGCCTCGCCAGACTGCAGACTGCCAATCAGGATGATGCAGTCTTTGAACGTCTGCGGTGGAATCTGATCGCTCAGTAGGTCGGTCATCGAGACCGTCACAAACTGAGGATAAGCCAGACGCCAGTTTAATAGCACCTGATAGCCACCGCTATCGACCCATACGTAGCCGCCGCTGACGGCTTCGACTGGCGGAAATACGCGCCCTTTAATGGTCAGAAATTCTGTATGAACGTCTGGCATAATGCCTTGGGCCGCCAGATACTCATAGGCAACGCGATAGCCAAAGCTCTCTAGAACGCGATCGCCATCAGCGCTAGGAAATAGAAATCCTCGGCGCACGCGGCCGTCTGCATCGACAATCAGATCGCTAGCGGCTGTGCGATTTTCATCGACCAAAACTGAGTTGCCTGAAACAGCTGACATTCTATTGTCGTCAATCAGTTTCTCAATACCAATTAGGTTTGGCGTATTGCGCAGCACCTGATTGAGCTGCTGGTGCCCGGGCGGATGGGGAATGTTGCGATATAGATCGAGGCCAATTACGCTGGGCGACTGCTGCTTAACCTTTGTAATCAGCTGGGCCAGTAAAGCATCCGACAGCGCCGCCCGATTTAACCGCTCTAAGTCAGCATCATAAATTCCAACAATGACGATGCGAGGATCGGGGGTTTCGGGCGGCCGCGATCGCATCATCCAGTCAAACAGATGCAGTTCCCAAATCTGAAAGAGGCCAGACAGCCGTAGACCAATAATGCCAAGCGTAGTGGCAAGCCCTAACAGCGGCTTGGCAAACTTAGCCTGGGCTAATCTACGGCTCAGTTCTTGAGAACTATGCACTCAGTTAAACTCACGCATCGGGTCAAACGTCGCCGATTGAGCTTCACTTAGCAATTCAGACCGACGCCTGCCAGCGTTCCCCCAGGGATAAGCGCTTGGACTACATCAGTTTGAAACCAAGACCATAAAGCCAACCAGCGCCCCCGACATTTTACCGGTATTGGTCAAATTGGAACAGGGATTTTTCGTATTTTAGAACGGCAGCGGACGCCATAGAAAATCTGTTCGCAGCTGCACAAGCTTCGTCTAGCGCTTACTGACGTGGCTACGTCGTCCGCCCGATAAGGTGCTGGTGGCCGTACCGCGATCTGAGTCTGGCTGCCATCGCTCAGCAGGAGCTTGTTTGGCGATGATCAGCTGCTGACCAACCCAGCAGGGGGTGTGGTCGCGAGCGGCCACTGAACCGAGACCATGCCCAACCAAAAGAGCCATTGCTGCGCCTAGTAAGCGATAGGAATGTGTCATTAGATCTTATTTGCGTTCACTGTAGGCCACCAGCGATAGCGAAAGCTATTAGCCAAAACACCGATATTTGAGCCCTGATATTAAGGAAATACGCAATATTCTCAGCAAAACCGCTGAATCAAGCGTAAGTTTTGATGAAGCTGAGCCTAGCTAGTATGAAGATAAAGTTAATTGTCGGCAGATAGCATAGGCCAATTGGCGTATCATAAAGTTTTCGCCTTCAGGCCTGGGCCAGCCTGAAAGCGAAGTGTCTTCTAAAAGCGAAATATCAGTGAATCTGCTCTGCGGTCAAAGTTTACTTGACGGCAGACTCAATACCTTCTTTGGCCTGATCTGCTAAATTGCTCAGCGTGTCGCGCGTGGTTTCTAGCGGGTCGCGGCTGTTAACGCGAGTATCAGCCCGCTCTGCATCGTCAATCAGCTCTTGAGCCCTGGCTTCGACGCGGGTAGTATCTCGACGAGGATCGGTATCGTTATACCGGTTAATGCCATCTACCTCAGGCTGAATTTGGTCGTAGCGCTCATAGGATTGCAGCGTGCCGCGATCGTTTTCATAGTAGCCATCTGTGCTAGCGGCATAGGCTGCTGTCGCAACGCCAAAGCATAGAGAGAAGCTGAGTAGAGCCGCGATCGCGCGTTTAAAAATAGTTTTCATGCTTAATACTCCTGAAAAACTGCTTTGTAGTGTATAAAGCAACACGGTTTGCGCCCTCTTTCGCAAGGTAGCAAGCTCAGGTGCGATCGCTATGCCGTTAGATCACCATATGCGTCTGTCAGCTGTACGTCTGTCAGTAGAGACAGGCATGAGGCGCTAAGCCTTTAGAAAGCTAATGCGCTTAAAAGACTAACGCTGTCGCCTAGCTGATACGCTTGGCGCTCTCTTAGCGCTATGCGGTTTCAGGCCAGTTGGGAGAATCGCCTTCAGGACCATCTTCAGGACCGTCTGCTGAAGGTGCTTCATGCAGTTCGTATTCCCCTGTCCAGACAGTATTAAGCCGCTCCATCCCGGTTTCGCTCAGAAAAACGTCCTCAGCTACGATTTCACAATCCTGCTCTGTGCCGCCTGCTGCTAAAATCAGGTCGCAAATCCAGTCGTTGCACGGCTCAGCGTCAGCCATCTCTAGCAGCGTCTCTACCTGCGGCTGCGCTTCTGGAAAACGCTGTAGTAAACAGTGGTAAAGGGCAACGCCGGTTCGCCGCTCGACGCCGCTCATCACCTGCTGCAGATACCAGGCGGCTTTGGCAGCCGGCAGCAGCTCGAGCTGCTGCTGCACTGCCTGCAACATCCGCTCTACAAAGTTGACCCCTAGGTCTGCCTCTAGCTGCTGCACCGGACCTTCTATGTCGCGCTGGGTCACCTCTGTGATGGCAGGCCAATCGATCCCAGGGTAGGCGTTTTGTAGCAAAATAAAGCCGCGCTCAGTGAGGCGCACCGTTTGGTCGCTGAGGTCGCAGGAAAAGTCTCTGCCCGGTTCAGCGCCTGCTTCGATTAGCATGCGAAAGATTTGGATACTTTCTGGGTGCATCGGCATACGGCATACTCTGTATCCTATGATATATCGCACCGGCTGACACACCGCCAACCGGCAAAGGGCTATGCCCGCCGCTCTTGATAGGCTGCATAGACTGCCTGCACGTTGTACCAATTTAAAAAAATTCGCGCTAGCTCTTGAGAAAGCTGCGGCTGCCCTCTCTGAATTAGCCACTGCAGCAGCGGTGCCATGGTGCGCTCATTGAGCCGTCCGCCTAGCGACAGCAGCCCCCACAGCAGCCAATGCAGCGGCGTCATCTGAATCATCATCCGCACGTCAAAAGTTGGATGCTTCTCATAAAAGACAACGCCCATTCTAGCCCGCTGAATTTCTTTATCAATTAGCTCGGGCAGCTCGTCAATTGAAAAGGGCGGATGCCAGTGATAGCCGACCGCTGCTGGGCATTTGACCAGCGTCAGTCCCAAATTTTTGAGCCGCACGCCCAGCTCTAAATCCTCCCAGCCATACTGCGTAAACTGCGTATCAAACAGCCCTGCTTTGAGCAGCCAGCGCTTTGCGATCGCCACGTTGCCGGTTGCAAAAAAGGCTTGAGAATAGTCGGTTACCTTAAACGGCTCGGCGGTCGGATCTGCGAAGTTGCACGTGTTGACCACACGACCGTAGGTAAAGACGCGGTGATGCCCGTGGATTTGCTGAAACCGGCTGAGCGCATCGGCATGGTGCTGCAAAAAGTCCTCTAGCACCACCAAATCGCTGTCGATAAAGACAATCGTATCGCCTTGAGCCTGCTCAACCCCAAAATTACGAGCCGCTGCTGCCCCTTCATGCGATCGCTCAAATAGCCTTACGTGAGCTAAGCTGGCTGATTTCAACCAGTCTACGGTGCCATCAGCTGAGCCGTCATCGACAACGATGATTTCATAGCCTGCCACCTGCGTATCGCGCGAAAACACTTGCCGCTCCATCGCCTGCAGGCATTTTTCTAAAATCGGCTTGCGGTTGTAGGTAGGGATGACGACGCTGAAAAACACGGCTTTTTCTGAAGAGAGCGACTTCAATCATAGCCCGGTGAGTTTCGACTCCGCTCTACTCACCTGAGCCCGGCAGCGCTGAGCGGAGCCAAAGCGCGCAAGAAAAATGTCAGAAAAAGCCAATGGTAGTTTTTATACCGACAAGGTTCGCTGCCATAATGGTTAACTTATTGTGAAGTGATCGCAGGTTGAAACTATGGGTCGCGCTGAACGCGTTGTATTAGCCTATTCTGGCGGAGTCGATACGACTGTCTGTATCCCCTATCTCAAAAATGAGTTGGGGGTCAAAGAAGTCATTACCTTAGCAGCTGATTTAGGCCAGGGCGATGAGCTAGAGCCGATCCGCAAAAAGGCGCTGAGCGCCGGTGCTGCTGAATCGCTGGTGGTCGATGCGACCAAAGAGTTTGTCACTGACTATGCGTTTCCTGCCATTCAGGCAAATGCGCTCTATGAAAATCGCTATCCGCTCTCGACGGCGCTGGCGCGGCCGCTGATTGCTCGACTGCTGGTCGAAGCAGCTGAAAAGTACGGAGCTGATGCGGTGGCGCACGGCTGTACCGGCAAAGGAAACGATCAGGTGCGCTTTGACGTTGCGATCGCGGCCCTTAACCCTAAGCTGAAAGTGCTCGCCCCGGCCCGCGAATGGGGCATGAGCCGTCCAGAGGCCATTGCCTATGGCGAAAAGTTTGGCCTGAGCTTCCCAGTCAAGAAGTCGTCGCCCTATAGCATTGACCGCAATCTGCTGGGTCGCAGCATCGAGGCCGGCCCGCTCGAAGATCCCTGGAATGAGCCGCTCGAAGAAATCTATGTGATGACTAAGGCAATTGCTGATACGCCCGATCAGCCCGACTATGTCGAGATTGGCTTTGAGCAGGGGATTCCCGTCAGCCTAGGGGGGCAAAAGCTGAGTCCCGTTGAGCTGATCACACAGCTCAATGCAGCGGTGGGACGCCACGGCATCGGTCGGCTCGACATGATTGAAAACCGCCTGGTCGGCATCAAGTCGCGCGAAATCTATGAAACTCCGGCGCTGCTGGTGCTGATTGCAGCTCACCGCGACCTAGAGAGTCTGACGCTCACGGCCGATGTCACCCACTACAAGCGCGGCATTGAGCAGACCTACAGTGAGCTGGTCTACAACGGGCTGTGGTATAGCCCACTGAAGGCAGCTTTGGATGCGTTTGTTACCCAAACCCAGACGCGCGTCACAGGCACGGTGCGCCTCAAGCTCTTTAAGGGCAGCGCCACAGTGGTAGGGCGCAAATCGGCTAATACGCTCTACTCAGATGCACTCTCAACCTATGGGGCAGACGATCAGTTTGACCATCAGGCGGCCGAGGGCTTTATCTACGTTTGGGGGCTGCCAACGCGCGTCTGGGCTGAAAAAACCCGCGCCTCTTCCTAAAAGATAGGACCCACGCCGCTCAAGCCGCTCCGTCAGGTAAGCATGCTGAGCCTGCCTGACGGGGTTTGGTTTGACAAGTAGCCTATCTGCTGTGCCTAAACCAAAACGCAATCAGATCGCTCAGCCAGTGCATTTCATCTGGGTCTAGGGCGAGCGCCTTTGCCGAGAGACGATAGTTGAGCTGGCGGCTGCGCGTGCGGTTGCGCTTTAGCAGCAGGTACAAATTTGAGGCATCCGGCTTGAAGATGATGTCGTAAATGTCCTGCTTGCGCGCGTTGACCACAAACTCAAGCGGCTGCGCCGGCGTATCGTAGCTGACTAACAAAATGTCTGGTTCTAGCTGAATTCGCGCGCTGCGCTTGAGCTGTTGCAGCAGCTTTAGCAGCCCGCGCCCGACTGCGATCGCGCTAGCCATGAGCAGACCGGCGAGGCAGCCGTAGCGCCACAGCGCGCTGACTGACGCTAGCGATAGCTGAACCAGTCCATAGCTGCTGCCGCCAAGCCCGATTAGCCCAACTAAGGTCAGCTTCAGGGCGCGATAAACAGCAGGCCACTGTAGCGCCAGCGAGGGGATTAAGACTTCTAGCGCGCGATCGCGCTCAATCAGCTGCACTTTAGACCCAAACGGTTTGAGCGAGGCAAATAGCTGAATCTGCTGTCGAAAGCGAGTGGCTAGCGTTGCGTAAACAACTGATGCCGGCCCCCGTCTGGCAAAAACCTCTTCTGCTCGGGCAAGCATTTGCAGCGCCTCCTGCGCGGACGCTGGTCGTCTCTCCTGACGCGGCTCGCTCAGCCATCGCAGCCAGCGTTTGAAGGGTCGGCTAAAGTCTCCTAGCTCTTGAGCAAACAGAATCTTGAGCCCCTGATGCGGCAGCTCAGTCGGATGATAGCCCGTCGCCAGGTGAATCAGCGTCATGCCCAAACAGTACATGTCTGAAGCAGGAACGGCGCGCCCGCCTAGCTGCTCAGGCGGACGATAGCCTTCTGTACCAGCAATCATCAGGACATGTGCAGGTTCGGCTGCTGCCTGCACCAGGCCAAAGTCAACTAGATAGACCTGCCCAACGTCGTGAGCTCGATCTGCCAAGACGAGATTGCTCGGCTTGAGGTCGCGATGAATTAGGGCTGGCTGACGCTGGTGTAAGTAGCACAAAATCTCAAGTATCTGCTGAGCCAGCTGGGTCAGCTCAGCTTCATTGAAGCGTCTTCCGTGCCTGATTTGCTGGTAGAGGGACTCTCCTTCAATGTAGCTTTGCACCAGCATCAGGCCGCGATAATGGGCCGTCTGTAGCGCAAAGTCATCGAGATACCGAGGAATTGCAGGATGACTGAGTGACTTAAGTACCCGAATCTCTCGTTGAAAACGCCGTATATCGGCTGACTGGACCGGCTCATCAAAGCAGAGATATTTAAGAATGACCCGCTGCTGCGCCTGATGGTCATACCCTAGCAGCGTTTGACGCCCCAAGCGAGTGCCCAGCGTCTGCTGAATGGCATAGCGATCTTGCAAAAGACGATCTGTTTTGGGTCTGGGCTGGTCGTAAACCATCGGCAAACAGAAAAGCGATTGTTCTAGTTTGAGAATGCCCAGGCGGCGATGCTTAGACTCGAAGGCCCAGAGAAATTTGAATCACCCTAGCGCAAGTCAGCCGTTCCGAAATCTGGTCTGACTTTGCTGGAGCAGAGCAAAGATGCACCTATGCTTAGCAATAGCTAGGGAGTGAGTCATGCAGCTCAATATTCAGCTTGATCTATCTTCTGAACAAGTGCAGCATCAGCTGCTGGCCGGGCTAGATAGCTGGGTCAGGCTGGGGCTGCTATCAGAGTCGCAAATTCGCGAGCTAGCAGCTACTCTCAGTGAGCCGGTACCAGCCGTGCAGCCAGCCGCGCCGATGACCGACTTTGTCAGCACTACACCAGCAGACGAGGCAGCTGAAGACTCTTCTGAAGATTTATTTGAACCTGTTCGAGCAGCGTTTAGCTGGCTGTCGCTGCGATCGCTGCTAGATGAAATCAGCGTCATCTGGCTGCTGTTCTTGGGCGTGTTTCTGGTTGTGGTTTCCTCGGGGGTGTTAGCGGCTAGCCAATGGCAGTCTTTCTCACCCGTTGGGCAGTATGCCATTTTGTTCACCTACACACTGGCCTTTTGGGGCGCGAGCGTCTGGGCGCAGCGGCAGGCGCACTTGCAGGCAACCAGTAGAATGCTGGCACTGACAGCGCTACTGCTGATTCCCGTCAACTTTTGGATGATAGATGCGCTGAGCGTTTTGAGCTCTCTGCTGGGCTTGGGGCTTGGCGGTTTAGCTGCGATAGTGCTCACGGGTCTGCCGTTTAAGCTGCTGACGCATCGCTCTAATACGCTCAATCTAGTGGGCCTGAGCTGGCTGCACTGGGGCTGGGGCTGGCTGAGCTGGCCGCTGATTGCGACTTACCTGGGCACGGTAGGTACAGCGGCTAATCTCACCTATCAAGATCGCTATCAAGATCAACGCTCGGGGTCAGCAGAGGTAGCAGCGCCTTCCTCCTCACCCGCGCTGTCGTTTGACGGGCTGACGGTCGCGCTGGCAGTTTTGATCTTGCTGGTGCGCAGCTTGCTAATTGTGCAGGTGCCGCCGCACCAGCTGGGTCTGGCCGCCGGGCTGTGCGGCTGGCTGCTGGTTTGGCTGACTCGCCATCAGCCGGCGCAGGCGGTCTGGGGCCTGCTAGAGCAGCGGTGCGGCTGTGCAACAGCCTGATAGATGCCCTGGCCGAACTGAATCATGGCTCTTGCTCGCAGCGGCATCCAAGGAATGCCGCGATTTTCAGCTTCTTTGACCAGCGTTTCAGTGCTAGGCCCTAGCGAGGCCTCTGCTGCTAGATCTTGCAGGTCGCTGAGATCTTGAGCCAGCTCGCTGTCTGGATAGCGTCCGGTATCTATCAGGCTGTTGCACAGCCGCACCGCTGCTCTAGCTGCATAGCGCCCGGCTTGCTCATTGCAATATTCGAAGACGACCTGGTAGACGCCTGACTCAGCCGTAGCCTGGGTCCGGCCAAAGCTCACCTCCATGCCGGCTAGCGTTTGCAGCTCTAAAGCTACATGCTCAACGACATGCCCTAAGTAGGTGCCGGCGCGAACCCGCTCCAAGAAAGTTTCAGCTCGATCGGCTGAGCAGTAGTGATCCCCTAGACTTGGCAATGCTTCAACCAGCCCCTCATAAAAGTCAGGAATTTTATTTGAGGGGCGATCTTCTAGATCGGCTAGATCTAAGCGAATCACAATCAGGTTGCAATGTTCGATGCTCCAATAGTTCGGGCCTCTGAGGGTGAGCGTCTTAAGGATCTTCATAGTCGAGAAGTCTAGATGGAGAGGTCTAGGAAAAGGAACGTGAGCAGGCGTTACCGGCTGGGGTCAGCTGAGCAGCGCAGCAGTCAGTGCAAGCAGGCCAATAAAAGCGGCTAGACATTGAAAGTTTAGAAGTTTCAGCCGCTAAAAATAGCAGCCCTAGTCTTTTAGGGTATCTCGAGACTTGCTTTAGATCTCATTTTCCCAAAGCATGAAATCGCGATTTGCTCAGCGTGAACGCCAAAAAGATCAGCTAGATGCTGGCGAATGTAGCAGCTGCTGCTGCTTGAGATCGTAACGATCGCCATGAACCAGGATGTGAACTTTCAAATTGTGAATGCAGAGGGGATCGCTAGCACCAACGGCGCGCTGATTGGTATGAGAGACCTGCGTTGGATCAATGACGGTAACGGTGCCTTTGCCAATCACTTGAAAGACGCTGCTGCTAGAAAAGCAGGTGCAAGTGTCTTCGTCGATGCCGATACCGATGCGGTCGGGCTGTATTGCGATCGCGCTCATCAGCCGGGCCATGCGATTGCGATTTTGAAAATGCTGATCGACAATCACCTCGGGTAGGATACCAAGCCCTGTGGCCATATCGACTAGCGAGCGATTGGGCGATTCACCACTGCCGCCGCCGGCAATCATATGCTCCCCCATCACGGCTGCACCGGCGCTGGTACCGGCCAGCGCAATGTCGCCTGCCTGTGCTCGGCGGCGAATGTTGTCAATCACTGGGGTATCTGCTAACAGTCCGCAGAGGCGCACCTGATCGCCGCCGGTCATAAAAACGCCGGTACAGTCCTCCAAGTAGGTTTGCCAAAGTGAGTCCTCACCCTGGGAGCGCTCGCGAATGTCTAGAATGACGATAGACTTTGCGCCCATATCTTCAAAGATGCGTCGATAGCGATCGGCCGTAGCAACAGGCTCGCGCGACGCGCTGGGAATGATGGCAATGCGGGCATCGCGACCGCCGCTGGCATCAAAAAACGCGTATAAAATTTCGCGCCCGTGAACTTTGTCTTCAGCACCGCCAATAACTAAAACCGATGTGTGGGGGGAAGGCGTCATCCTCTCCTCAGCTTGTCGAAACTCTACTTGTTGCATGATAAATGGTTAGGTTTCTACGCCCTAGCGTTGGTTGGGTTGGGTGATCCAGTAGGTGATCAAACGCGTAGGCCAATGGACGTGTGTCTTATTCTCGCTGAAGGCGGGCAGAGGACCAAACTCTGCTATTGCTAGGTCTAGTTAAGTCTTCAAATTTAACCGCTCGATCGTCTGTATCAGGAGCCACTTCTCGGTGCGATTCGATATTGTTACGCTATTCCCAGATTTTTTTAGCTCACCGCTGCGCTCTGGCTTGCTCGGTAAGGCGCTAGACAAGCAAATTGCCACGGTGCAGCTCACCAACCCGCGCGACTTTACCACAGACAAGCACCGCAAGGTCGACGATCAGCCCTACGGCGGCGGCGTTGGCATGGTAATGAAGCCAGAGCCGATTGTCGCAGCGGTTGAGTCGCTACCGCTGCTGCCGCGCCGGCAGGTGCTGCTGACGACGCCACAGGGGCAGGTGATGACGCAGGCGCTATTTCGAGACTGGGCCATCAGCTACGATCAGCTGATCGTGCTCTGCGGTCACTACGAAGGCATCGATGAGCGGGTGCTTAATATCGTCGATTGCGAAATTTCGCTCGGGGATTTTGTGCTGACCGGTGGCGAAATTCCGGCGCTGACGCTCTTGAATGGCGTAATCCGGCTTTTGCCAGGCACGGTGGGAAAGCCCGAGTCGATCTTATGCGACAGCTTTGAAGCGGGGCTGCTAGACTACCCTCACTACACCCGTCCGCCTGAGTTTCGCGGTTGGCTGGTGCCGGCGATTTTGCGCTCTGGCAACCATGCGGCGATTGCGGCCTGGCGTCGAGCGCAGATGATTGAGCGGACCAAGCAGCGCCGCCCCGATCTGTATGAAAAGTGGCGATCGCAATCAGAACCTGAACCCTAAACCCGCTATGCTAGCCAGAGAGCTGACCTTCTCTGCGCGTGGACATGGACATTCGGATTGGCAACGGCTACGACATGCATCGACTGGCACCCGCGCGATCGCTGATTCTAGGGGGCGTCACCATTCCGCATGAGCTAGGGCTAGCCGGCCACAGCGACGCCGACGTGCTAACCCACGCCATTATGGATGCTATGCTCGGTGCGCTTAGCCTTGGCGATATTGGCCACTATTTTCCCCCGAACGATCCGCAGTGGGCCGGTGCCGATAGCCTGGTCTTGCTCGATCAGGTAAACCAGCTGATTACGGCCAGCGGCTGGGCAATTGGCAACCTAGACAGCGTGATTGTGGCTGAGCGACCCAAGCTGAAGCCGCACATTAAGGCGATGCGATCGCAGCTGGCCGAGCGGCTGAGCCTAGCGCCCGATCAGGTGGGCATCAAAGCCACCACCAATGAAAAGCTAGGCCCCACCGGCCGAGAAGAAGGCATTGCCGCCTACGCCGTAGTATTGCTAAAAAAATCGCCTAGCTAGCCAAGCAATCAATATTTTTACAGTTGATATTGGCTAAAAGACTGCAGCCCAATCACTTTTCTAACAGAAAAAAGACGCCTAGCAATTTTGCGCCGGGCGTAGTAAGCTGAGCTCAAAGCTATTGCAGCCCAAAGCGTTGTCGTTTCGGCGATGGAAGTTATTAAACGTAAGGTTGGCTGATTAAATTGCTCGCAAAATTGTAAAAAAGTCTTCCGAGATACGTAATTTTGCTGAGATTCTTTATACGATCTTAAAAGTTGTTCTGAAACGTAAGGAAAATCCTTGTGCTGATTTGAAGTGTCTGTAAAGACGAGAGGATACTTCGAGTAGGGTCGAGGAAGATTTCGCAAGCTGAGTCTCGCTTACTGGCACCAGTTTCGGATCCTTTCTTATAGACATCAGTGATTGGAATCATCCTTCCAAACTTGAACAAGTGTGGATGTAGAGGTGATAGTAATGGGTGTAATCAGCCAAGTAGTAACATCAACAATTTCTGCTGCAGCTAGCTGTCGGTCAGCTGCAGATCAGTCAACCTCTGGATCGCCAGTTCGCTGGTTCAAAACGCTGCCGCCTGAGCGCATTGGGCTGCAGGGTGAGTACGACTACAACGGTCTAGCAAAGCGAGTTTATCAGCAGCTGCACGAGGCCTTAGGCGCCGCTGCTGCTAGACGGCTCAAGGTTCGTCAGCGCGGTCGCGTCATTTTGCTGAGCGGCTATGTCGCATCGCCTGAGCGGCTGGCGCAGATTGAGCAAATTGCGCTGCAGCTAGAAGGGGCCGACGCCATTGAAACCTACGCTGTGATGATTGACAGCTGGACGGCGGCATCGGCCTAGGTCAGAGCGGGCAGCCAGCAGTAGTCAAGACAGCGGTTCGGGCACGTCGGTCGAAAACCACAGCCGAATCAGAGACAGGGTCAAAATAATCAGGAACAGCACCAGGCCGATGGTGCAGGCATAGCTCATCTCCAGGTCTTGGAAAGCTTGCTCATAGACGTAGTAGACCACGGTTTTAGTGCTGTTACGAGGCTGTCCCTGCGTCATGATGAAGACTTCCTCAAAAACCTTAGTGGCTGAGATAGCTGAAATCACCGCCACAAGAAACAGGTAGGGACGCATGAGCGGCACCGTCACATCCCAATGCTTTCGCCAGCCGTCTGAGCCGTCAATGGCAGCCGCTTCGTAAAGCTCGGGCGGAATGCTTTGCAGCCCGGCTAGGTAAATCACCATGTAGTAGCCAAGCCCCTTCCAAACGGTGACGGCCATGACGCTAAACAGCGCAATCTGCGGACTGGTCAGCCAGGGAATGCGAACCGGCTGGCCGCTGAGGCTCTGCAGCAGCTGATTAAATAGGCCGGTTTCAGCATAGAGCCAGCGCCAGGCAATGCCAGCCACCACCATCGAAATGACCACTGGCGTATAGTAGGCGACGCGAAACCAGCGAATGCCGCGCAGCTTTTGGTTAGCCAGAATGGCTAACGCCAGCGGTGCGATCGCCAGCACCGGCACCACCCCTACCAAATAGATCAGCGTGTTGCCCAGCGTTTTCCAAAAGACATCGTCTCGCAGCAGCAGCTGAAAATTTTCTAGCCCCACCCAGGTCGGCGGCTGCGTGATGTCGTAGCCATATTCTGTAAAGCTGAGGTAAAACGCCTGCAGCGCCGGCCAAAAAACCGTCAGCGCCAGCACAGCTAGCGCCGGTGCGAGAAAAAAGTAGGGCGTTAGCAAAGAGCGAAGCGGCTTCATTGGTAAGGCATAAAAGTAGAGTCTAGGCAGCTGAGAAATACCAGCGGTTTAAAGCTTGACGCAGCGCTAGGCTACAGCAGCTTACCAAAGTCTTCGCCTAGAAACAGGGCGCGCTCAGCCTGCCGCCGCCGCGTTAGCCCAGCCAGTACCCGTTTGCCTGCTTTGTTCCAGCGTAAAAACTCGTCTGCTGCACCGCGAACATCACCGCGATTGAGCTTTTTAAGCAGCGTAGAGCTGCGCAGCGCGCCAGCGCCCACGTTGTAAGTGAATGAGATCAGTGCGGAAAACTGGTTATCGTTGACTGGATGCTTGACCGCCTCGTGAATTGCTTTCTCGAACCTAGCGAGATCGTCTTTGAGAAACTCTTCAGCCTGCTCGTGCGTAATTTTCATGCCGGCCTTAACGCTGCGCGTGGTGCCATAGCCGATAGTCCAAATGCCAACCGCGTCCTGATAGGCGTCTAGTCGCAACCCCTCAAACGACTTGATCAGCCGCAGGCCGTTGGCATTGATGCGCTTTGGGCCGGCTTCATCGCTAGCGGGCTTAGCCAGTGCCGGCAGCGGCAGCGGCTCTGGGCCTTCTTTAGAAACGGTCATGCCTCGCGGGGCATCGGCTCTAGCAAACCAGGCTTTAAGGCCCGTGATATTGAGCACCTTTTCGGTCGAATTGCCCTTTGAGGGATACTTAGAAATTTTAGAAATGTAATATCCCCCCTCCATCAGGTAGAGGGCCTGTTCAGTTTCTTTAATCCAGGTGCCCATACTCGTTTTCCTAACGTATATTTCCTGACCAGCTTGATTCAAAGGTTGCTTCTGTAATCGCCCGACTACAATAGATAGGAAAATAAAAGGAAGCAGCGCTCAAAACTTCATGCCCTTCACATTAGCACCTCCCCCCTCTCATCCTTCGGGTTCAGTTCCTTCAGCACCTGCGGTGCGACGACTGGCTAACGGGCTGACCATCATTGCAGAACAAATGCCAATTGATGCTGTTAATCTCAGTATTTGGCTGCCGGTAGGGTCTAGCGTTGAATCTAATGATATCAATGGCATGGCTCACTTTTTAGAGCACATGATCTTCAAGGGCACGCCTCAGATTCGCTGCGGTGAGTTTGAGCGGCTGATTGAGGAGCGAGGGGCTATCACCAACGCGGCCACTAGCCAAGACTATACGCACTATTACATCACCACTGCACCTAAAGATTTTGCTCAGCTGGCACCGCTGCAGATTGAATTGGTCACCAATGCCAGCCTGCAAGATGACGATTTTGAGCGAGAACGGCCGGTCATTTTAGAAGAAATTCGGCGTTCTGAAGATAGCCCGCGACGGCGGACATTTCACCGCTCGATGCAGCTCAGCTTTGATCGCCTGCCCTATCGCCGCCCGGTGCTCGGGCCGGCAACGGTGATTGAGCAGCTCACGGCCGATCAGATGCGCCATTTTCATCGCACCTGGTATCAGCCGCAGCGGATGACCGCCGTGGCGGTTGGCAACCTGCCGGTGGAGGAACTGCTTGAGATTGTTGAGCGCGGCTTCGAGCGAGCAGCGCAGCGCCGTCAGCCAGCAATCGCCGAGGCAGCAGCGGCGGACAATGCGGCTCCCGAAGCGCCATTCACCCAGATTCAGCGAGCCGACTATAGCGATGACAGCCTGCAGCAGGCTCGCCTGGTCATGGGCTGGCGCGTGCCAGGCATGGAGGACCTGAGTGAAACCTACGCGCTAGACGTGGCGGCTTCTATCTTGGGGCAGGGACGCACGGCCCGGCTAGTGAGCGATCTGCGCGAGCGGCGCAAGCTGGTCAACAGCATTTCAGTGAGCAATATGACCTATAGTCGGCAGGGGGTGTTCTCAATTTCAGCCTACTTGCCCAGCGAGCATATCGCGGCTGTAGAAGCTGCGATCGCAGCTCATATTCAGCAGCTGTGTGAGCAGCCCGTGACCGCTGCCGAGCTGCGGCGGGTGCGAACTCAGGTCGCCAATCGCTATGTCTTTGGCAGCGAATCGCCCAGCGATCGCGCCGGGCTCTACGGCTACTATCAGACCATGACCGGCGACATTGCCCATGCGCTGAACTATCCGCATCACATTCGGGCAGTCACGCCCGCAGCCATTCAAAGCGCGGTGCGGCGCTATCTGCCGACTAGTGCCTACGGCGTGGTCACGCTGCGGCCTAGCTCACAGGCAGAGGGCTAAGCCGATGTGGGAGACGCTTGCCAAGCAACTCAGCCAGGCGCTAGGTCAGCCGTTTGAGATTCGCGATCGCGCTACCGTCGGCGGTGGCTGCATCAATCAAGCCTATCGTGTCTCAGACGGGCAGCAGAGCGTCTTTGTCAAGCTCAACCAGGCCAGTCAGCTAGCCATGTTCGAAGCTGAATATGCTGGCTTAGAAGAAATCTATCGCACTCAGACCATTCGGGTTCCGCAGCCGCTCGGCCGTGGCCTAGTCGATAGCTCCGCTTACATTGCGCTGGAATGGCTGCCGCTCGGCGGCAGTAGCGCGACGGCTTGGCAAACAATGGGTCAAAATTTGGCGGCTATGCACCGCGTTTCGAGCGACCTTGGCTTTGGCTGGCAGCGCAACAATACGATTGGTGACACCCCTCAGCAGAATCCTTGGACTGACAGCTGGCTCAGCTTTTTTCGGCAGCATCGCCTAGAGTATCAGTTCAAACTGGCCAATCGCCGGGGCGGACATTTTCCCCAGCAGCAGGCGCTGCTGGAAGCCCTGCCGTCGCTGCTAGCCAGTCACGACCCGGTACCAGCGCTGGTGCATGGCGATCTGTGGTCGGGCAATGCCGATGTGACCCAGAGCGGCGAGCCGGTGATTCTCGATCCGGCCACTTACTATGGCGATCGCGAAGTTGATCTGGCCATGACCGAGCTGTTTGGCCGATTTCCAGCCGCCTTTTATCAAGCCTACGAGTCGGCCTATCCGCTCGATCCGGGCTATTCAGCGCGCAAGCCGCTCTATAACCTCTATCACATTCTGAATCACTTCAACCTGTTTGGCGGCGGCTACGGATCGCAGGCTAACCGCATGATTGACCAGATTTTGGCCTAGATGAGCGCAAGTTTGACGCGCAAGTTTGATATAGTAAGGGTCTGAATGGCGGCATGGCCAAGTGGTAAGGCAGAGGATTGCAAATCCTTTATCCCCAGTTCGAATCTGGGTGCCGCCTTTGAGGTGTGAAGATAGGCTTTTACCGGCTCAGATTCTGAGGCAATCTCTCTGGGGCGATATCATGGAGCAGTCGGGCCGAAGGAATCACCATGACAGTCGCCACACAGCCCATGACGCTTGAGGAATACCTCAACTTTGACGATGGGACCGATACCCGCTACGAACTGGTCGATGGTCACTTGATTGCCATGCCTACAGAGAGTGACCTCAACGATCGCATCGCGTCATTCCTGTATGCGTGCTTTCTGAAATTAGGTATTCCCTACTATCGCCTCAGTATGAAAGCGCAGATTGCCGTTAGCGGCAAACTGGCTAATGCCCGGCAGCCAGACTTGATGGTCTTGTCTGAAGAGTCGGCTGCTGCCCTTGAAGGCGCTAGGCAACGATTAATCAATCACGATATGCCCCCACCGATGCTGGTTGTCGAAGTGGTCAGCCCTCAGCAAGAAAATCGCGACTATCGCCACAAGCGTACTGAATACGCAGGGCGACATATTCCTGAATACTGGATTATTGACCCGATCGCCCAAAAAGTGACCGTGCTGGAATGGGTTGAGGGACTCTACGAAGAACAGGTCTATCAGGGAGATCAATCCATTCTGTCGCCTTCATGCCCGAATTTAGCTTTGACAGCTGCTCAGGTTTTAGCGGCAGGATAACCGCTGTCTCACCAGGCTTACTTATCAATAAAGCTAACCTTCGTAGTCGTAATAAGGATTAACCCGTCTGGGCCTAACCACCGGTGGTGGCAAAAATTCCTGCTCATAGTAGCGATAGGAGGGCGGTGACGGCATTTGCATAGGCGGATATATGACCTGTGATCCTCGCTCTCGCCGCTGAGACTGAGCTGAAAACACAATCAGGCAAAGAATCAGACCGCCTCCGCCTAGAACGATGACTAGCAGCAGGCCACCGCCCATCCACAGCAGCGCCGTTTGACCGCCTGAGCGCGGCTCGGGAACCGGGCGCTGAGAAGCTTGTAGCGATAGCGTGTCGATTGAGTGCTGATAGCTATTGAGCTGAGCGAGGACTTGCTGCATCTCAGCCTGCTGCTGCTGCAGCCGATCTTCCAAGTTGCCGGCCAAAAGCTCTTGCTGAGCCAGCTGATTTTCTAAGCGACTGGTAATCTCTCGCTGCCGCTCGAGCTCGCGACGCAGCTCATCGCTGTAGTCGGGGGTCGGTACCTGGGGCACCGGCACAGCCGTTGCTTCAACCGCTGCGCGCTCTGGC
>JAAHIA010000010.1 GCA_010671975.1 Leptolyngbya sp. SIO4C1
TGGGATCGGTTGCACAGCAGGCGATCCCCGTTATGACGAAAGGCGTATACCAGCAAGGTTCAGAGCTTACGAATGAAGACTCGAACCCTCTTAAAACTGTCCAAAAGCTCACAAAAGTTATTTCTAATCTAAAGGAAATGTTTAGATTTGTATCTTTGTGACTCAATCTATGCTCTGCTAAAGCTGGTATATCGGCAGGTCGTTGGTATCAAAAAATACGGAATTTATTGCGATATCAGCAGTCGAAAATGGGGCAGTCTAAAAGCTGAATTTAGTTCGCTTTAATTGGGCCGTCGTGACGCCTGCTAACCGGCGACGAGCGAGTGAATAACTTAGCATCAAGGGGTAATAAAAAGGCAGCCGTCATCAGTGACTATTCAGGCTGAGGGTGAAAATAGTCGTAGATTTGCTGTGCTAGCTGCGGACCAATGCCGTCTACCGTCGTCAGCTGCTGCGGGCTAGCTTCCCGAATATAGTCAATCGAGCGAAAGGTTGCTAGCAGCTGCTTCTGCCGATGATGGCCTAGCCCAGGAATTTCACTCAGGCGCGAGCGGCGCATGCGATCAGAGCGCTTCTTACGATGGAAGCTAATGGCAAAGCGGTGAGCCTCATCGCGCAGCCGCCGCAGCAGCTGTACGCCCGGCTGATCGGCTTCGGTTGCTAGCGGCAGCGATTCGCCAGGCAGGAAGATTTCCTCACGCTTTTTAGCCAAGCTGACGACGTTAAGCTCAGACAGCAGATTCAGCTCACGCAGCACGGCAACCACGGCTGACAGCTGACCTTTTCCGCCATCAATCATAACTAAGTCAGGCCAGTCAGGATTGCCAACCCGCTCTTTGGAGGGATCCTCGGCATATTTGCGAAAGCGGCGGCGAATCACTTCGGCCATGCTGGCGAAGTCATCGGAATGGCCGGCTGTGACGGTCGGATTCTTGATTTTGTAATGGCGATAGTGCTGCTTAGCCGGCAGCCCGTCAATAAAGACCACCTGCGAGGCCACCGCGTCCGATCCTTGAATGTGAGAGATGTCATAGCCTTCAATCCGCTTGGGCAGGCCAGGCAAATCAAGAATTTCCGCCAGATCTTGCTGCGCTTGGGTATTGCGATCAGCAAAGCGCTGGGTGCGGGCGAGCTCATACTGAGCATTGCGCTCGACCATTTCTACTAGCTCGGCTTTGCGCTGCCGCTGCGGGACCTCAATCGAAACCTTACGGCTTTTGCGCTGAGTCAGAAAGTCGGCCAGCATCTCCGCTTCTGGCAGGGGATGCTGCGACAGAACCTCCGCCGGAATCTCAATTGCATCCACCAAGCGGTAGTGCTCTTCTAGCACGCGCTGCAAAATCTCACCAGGCGTGCCTGACTGGGCATCGGCAACGAAGCCTAGTCGCCCCACTAGCCGCCCAGCTCGAATTTGAAACAGCTGGATGCAGGCGTGCTGATCGTCGGTCGATAGCGCGATCGCATCTCTAGAGATCGTATCGTCCGGCAGCGCCACCTTCTGATGAGCGCTGAGGGTTTCAAGCCCTTTGATCTGGTCGCGCAGTCGCGCCGCATGTTCAAAATTGAGATTTTCAGCCGCCTTTGCCATCTGCTGGCTGAGAATGCTGACCAGCTCCTGCGTGCGCCCCTGAAAGACCATCGCCACTTTCTGCACAATCTGATGGTAGTCAGCGGGTGAGATTAGCTGCTGACAGACGCCTGGGCACTGGCCAATGTCGTAGTTGAGGCAGGGACGATCTTTGAACAGCGGCTGCGGACGCTGCCGCAGCGGAAAAATCTTCTTAGCAATATGCAGCGTTCGCCGCAGCAGCCCGGTATCGACATAGGGGCCGTAGTAGCGATCTTGCGCTTTCGCCTTGCGTCGCTTGCGGGTAATAAAAATGCGCGGGTAGTCTTCTGACCAGGTGATACAGAGGTAGGGATATTTCTTGTCATCTTTGAGCAGCACGTTGAAATGGGGCTGATGCTGCTTAATTAAATTGGCCTCGAGCGCCAGCGCTTCGGCCTCGGTATCGGTGACGATAAACTCAATCTCAGTTACCTGCGTCACCATAATGCTGATGCGCGGCGTGTGGTGATAGCCGTCGCGAAAATAAGAGCGCACCCGACTGCGGAGGCTTTTAGACTTACCGATATAGAGAATCTGATCGGTGGCGTCCTTCATAAAATAGACGCCAGGCTCTTGCGGAATTTCTTTTAAGCGAGCCGCTAAGCGGTCCGGGTCTTTGACTAGCGGTTTTACAGTTGAAGCGGATGACAATCGGCTCTCCTCATGCACCAGACTTTCTTTATACTGTAGCGCTCTCGCCTGGCTTCTTTGCCCCCTGCACGAGTACGGATTCACCGAATCAAGGTTTCCCAGTACAAGAAAAATTTAATGTACTAAATGCTACGTCAAATTTCTGCGTGTTTTTGTCAGGCTCTCTTTCAGATTTGGCTATGGCTAGGCGAGATTGTAGCCAGCACAATCAACCAAGCTTTAAAGATTTATGACCCTCAATGAATTCGAGCTACGCTACCGCGAGTCTATCCGTGAGGCCCTCGATCAGCTGCAGTATATGACGCTGCTTTCTGCTCAGATGCGAGACACCGTAGCGCTAGTGGGCGACTCGCTACAGAGCCTCAATCAGACTACCGAACAGTTTATCGATGAGCAGCGGCGCTCGACCGAGGCAGCAGACGAGCCCCCAGCAGATTAAGGCTACAGCACCGCTTGAATCGCAGCCAGCAGAACTTCTGGCTGCACTGGCTTTACCAGATAGCGAATCGCACCCAGCTGGATGGCCTTCTGCTGATCGGCTTGAAAGGCGTAGCCGCTGATCACCAAAATTGGAATATGGCAAAAGCGGGCATCTTGCTGCAGCGTTTCAATCACGCTTAGACCGCTCATCGTTGGCAGCTTTAGATCGAGCAAAATCACCTGGGGCTGGAAGCTGCTCACTGCGCTTAAAGCATCAGTACCGTCTTCCAGCGCTAGAACGGTGTAGCCGCAGTAGCGCAGATAGTCCGTCAGCAAGATCCGATTGCCGTAGTCATCTTCGATTAGGAGTATGCGGCCATCGGTCTCTTCAACAGTCATTAGATTAAGGGGCTAAGGCAAAGCGGCCGGCAGGCAGCCGCTATCAGCAACGATTATTGTATCTAAATCAGGTCAATCGACAGTCTTTTAGACAAGATTAGGAGCTAAGCGGTACCCTCTAAAAAGCCGGCAATCTTCGCGACGGCCACCGCCAGTGTTTCAGGAGGATGCACCAGGGCAAATCGCACATAGCCCTCCCCAGCTTTGCCAAAACCGCGCCCGGGCGAGAGGGCAACGCCCGTCTGGGTGACTAGCTCAGTACAAAATCGAATTGAATCATCGGCCCAAGCTTCAGGCAGCCGAGCCCAGAGATACATCGTGGCGTCGGGCTGCGGCACAGGCCAGCCCATCTCGTTGAGCGCAGCTATGGTGACATCGCGGCGAGTTCTAAAGGTATCGACCATCTGGGTAACGCAGGTTTGTGGACCCTCTAGCGCCGCGATCGCGCCGCGCAAAATGCCGCGATACTGATTAAAGTCAACGTTGGCCTTAACCTGACGCAGCGCTTTGATCAGCTCAGGGTTGCCAATCGCAAATCCGACGCGAAAGCCGCCCATGTTGTAGGACTTAGAAAAAGAGAAAAACTCGATCGACACGGACTTGTCTGGATCGGCCTGCAGCACTGACGGGGCCAAATCGCCGGTAAAAACCAGATCGCCGTAGGGAAAATCATGCACCAGCACCAGCGCATGGGTGCGACAAAAATCGACCGCTGCTTTGAAAAAGTCCAGCGTCGCCGTGCCGGTTGTGGGATTGTGCGGATAGCTCAAAACCATCATCCGCGACTGCTCGAGCACCGGCTCAGGAATATCAGCAAACACCGGTAAAAACTGATTTTCGGCCAGCAGCGGCATCGCGTAGATCTGGCCGCTGGCCAGATAGACCCCACCCGCATGAGAAGGATAGCCCGGATCGGTGAGCAGGGCAAACTCGCCTGGATTTAGCACCGCTAGCGGCAGATGGGCAGTGCCTTCCTGCGAGCCAATCAGCGGCAGCACCTCCGTCTCGGGGTCAACGGCTACGCCCCACTTGCGCCCATACCAGCGAGCAACGGCCTGCCGAAACGGCTGCGTGCTGTGAAACAGCGCATAGCCGTGAGTGACTGGATCTCGCAGCGCCGCCGCCATCTCTGTGAGCACATGCTCGGGCGTGGACAAATCAGACGAGCCCAGCGACAGATCGATAATGGGCTGACCCGCTGCGATCGCGCCTGCCTTAGCCTGATCCATATCGGCAAAGACGTTGTGTTGCAAAGGAGCTAAGCGTTGGGCCAACTGCATAGGAGATCTAGAAGCGTAAGTCTCTTTCTAGTCTATCTATTTTCATCCGTTGCAATCCATTACAAGATTGTACCGACGCCTAGAAAACCGTGTTTTGATTGGCTTATCTTCAACTCAAGTCGGACTCAAGGAGACTCACAGCTATGCCAAAGATTTTGCTGCTGGCCGGCGACTTTGTCGAAGCCTATGAAATCATGGTGCCTTTTCAAGCCCTGCAGATGGTGGGCTACACCGTTCATGCCGTCTGCCCCAATAAGCAAGCTGGCGATACGGTACGAACCGCTGTTCACGATTTTGAAGGCGACCAGACCTATACTGAGAAGCCCGGTCACCGCTTTACGCTGAATGCCGCCTTTGCCAATGTCACAGCAGCCGACTACGATGCGCTGGTCGTGCCGGGCGGACGCGCCCCCGAATATCTGCGGCTGAATCCGGCCGTGATTCAGCTGGTGCAGCAGTTTGCTCAGCAAAACAAGCCCATTGCCGCAATCTGCCACGGCCTGCAGCTGCTCGCTGCCGCCAACGTGCTGCAGGGTAAGCGCTGTACTGCCTATCCAGCCTGTGGCCCAGAGGTGACGCTGGCTGGCGGCAACTACGTAGAAGTCGCCGTTACCGAGGCCGTGGTCGATGGAAACTTGGTCACCGCCCCAGCCTGGCCGGCGCATCCCAAGTGGCTGGCCGAATTTCTCAAGGTCATGGGGACGCAGATTGGTCAGCGAGAGATGGCAGCTGCGGGATAGTGGCTCAATGCAGCCTACAGATTATCTAATTCTTGCTTCAGCGCCTCTAGCTCAGCGTCTACGGCGCTGTCAACAGGCACGTCAGCTTTGGGCTCATCCGCCGACGGCAGCGCTGACTGACCGACGGAGCCGCCGGCGAGCTGGGCCTTCATCGCAGCTAGCTCATCATCCACATCGCTGCCCGACTCCAGAGCGGCAAACTGGCTTTCTAGATCGGCACCGGCGAGCTCTGCAGCCGCCTGCGAAGAGGCTTCCATCTGCAAAATCTTTTCTTCCATGCGCTCGAAGGCACCCATAGAGCTGCTGGTGCTCATGTTGCCAATGGTCTGCTGCAGCTTCTCGTTGGCTTTAGCCGCGCTGGCTCGCGCTTTGAGCATATCTTTCTTGGTCTTAGCCTCAGAAATTTTGCTCTCTAAGGCGATCAGGTTGCGCTTGAGCGTATCGACTGAGGCGGTCTGCTGCTCTAGCTGCGCTTTCAGCGCCATCGCAGTTTCAGCATGGGACTTTTTACGAGTCAGGGCTTCGCGCGCTAGGTTTTCGTCGCCCTTCTGCAGCGCTAGCTGGGCGCGCTGGGTCCAAGTATTGGCGTCTGACTGAGCCCGCTCATACTGCTGCTCGGCTCGCTTCTTGCTGGCGATCGCGCTGGCCACAGCCTGACGCATCTGCACCAGGTCCTCCTGCATATCCAGAATGGCCTGGTCTAAAATCTTTTCTGGATCTTCAGCAGAGCTAACCGCAGCATTTAAATTAGCTCGGACAAGTCGACTAACGCGGTCAAATAACCCCATGATTTTTCCTTGAATCAGCGCTTCAGTAGTTTTAGCACATCTAGATAGGTGCCATCCGGTCGAAAAAACCGCCCGACAGGGCTTGACTGCCTTCAGGTTTCCCAGCCTTGGCAAGCTCCTTCTTATTCTCCAATGAACCTATGCCGGTGTCAGTCCTTCAACGAAATTCTTTAGATCTGCCTATTAATGAAGTCTAGCTAAGATCTACGGCCGCGATCGCGCTGATTCCGTAACTGCCTGCTGAGACTTCGCTCTCTTGATAGACGCTAATTTGCATCTTGATAGGCACAGTAGAACCGTCGCTTTCTGGCCAACCTGCCAATATGAATCAAGCTACTCAACCGCTGTTCAATCGCATCGCGGTCGTTTTCGATTTCGATGACACGCTCGTCCCTGACACCTACGATGCGCTGATCGAAGATTTGGGACATGATGCCAAAAGATTTCGAGAAGAGCGCTACTATCCGCTATTGAAAGAGGGCTGGGACGGCATCTCAGCCCGTTTTTACACCTTGATTCAGGAATCTCAGCAGCGGTCTGAGTCGCAGAAGATCACTCAGAATTATCTAGCTGAGTTTGGTCAGCGCCATCAGCCCTTTTCAGGCGTAAGCGAGACGTTTGAACATCTGCGCCAGCAGACCCGCAACTTTGATTCTGACATTGAAATTGAGTTCTATCTAATCACCAGCGGCTTTGTCGAAATTGCGCGCAACTCTAGCATTGCCTCTGAATTCAAAGCGATGTGGGGCTGCGAGTTTCACTATTCCGAGACCGGCGAGATTCAGTACCTCAAGCGATCAGTCAGCCACCCTGAGAAAACTCGCTATCTGTACTATCTCTCAAAAGGGATTGAGTCCCACAGCGAAGACGACCTGCTATTCGTCTATGAAGATGTACCGCCTGAAGAACTCCAAATCCCGCTGAATCAGGTGATCTACGTTGGCGATGGCACCTCCGATCTGCCCTGTTTTTCGCTGATGAACCAAACCGGCGGCATCGGTATTGGCGTGTACCCAGACGGCACTGCCAAAGACTGGGCTCAAGAATATAAGGTCAGCCGCAGCCAGCGGGTGGCTAACCTGGCTCCGGCTGACTATAGCGAAGCCTCTGAGCTGCGGCAGTCGCTGACGCTGGCGGTTGAGAGCCTGTGTAAGCAGATTGAGCTGCGGCAGCTAAGTCTTGGGGAATGAGTGGATGGGCAATCGCTGTAAACTCATCCACTCATCCACCCCCCTATGACTTTCAGCCTGGTCCTAGGCCATCAAGTCCCCCGACTCCTGCAGTGCGTGCAGCCGCTGATAGAGACCGCCCTGCGTCAGCAGCTCGTCGTGGCTGCCAACTTCGCGAATGCGACCCTGATCGAGCACAACAATCTTGTCGGCTTCTCTCACGGTGCTTAACCGGTGGGCGATGATGATCAGCGTGCGGGTGCCAAACAGCGATCGCATGGCTAGCTGAATGGCGCGCTCGGACTCGTAGTCTAGGCTAGAGGTAGCCTCGTCAAAAATCAGCACGTCGGGTTTGACAATCAGCGCCCGGGCAATGCCCAATCGCTGTCGCTGCCCGCCCGAGAGACGCACGCCGCGCTCACCAACGACGGTGGCGTAGCCTTTTGGCATCTGCTGAATGAAGTCATGGGCCTGGGCAATCCGACAGGCTTCGTGCACTTCGGCCAGTGTGGCCTGCGGGTTGCCGTAGAGCAGATTCTCCATCAGCGTGCCGTTAAACACATCGACTTCCTGGTGCACGATCGCCAGTCGCTTGCGATAGCCTGAGATATCTAGCCGGCGAATGTCTTGACCATCGATCAAGATGGCCCCGCTGCTGGGCTCGAAATAGCGGAACAGCAGCTTCACTAGCGTTGATTTACCGGAACCCGAGCGGCCGACGAGCGCCACCGTTTGATAGGGCTCAATCAGCAACTCGATGTCTTCGAGCACTGGGCGCTCGGCCTGATAGCCAAAGCTCAGATGATTAAAATGCACCTTACCCGTGAACTGATACTGCGGCGCGCCCGGCAATAGGCTGCCAGCATCTTGGCCCGGCGGCAGTGCCATAAACTCTTGAAAGCGAGCCATCGAGGCATAGCGTCGCGCAAACATCTCAGCCAAGTTGCAAATCGGCTCAACCTCGGCATAGGCCATGCTGGAAATGGTCAGCGTGGTCACAAAGTGGCCGAGCGTAATCCGCCCCTGCACCGTGGCCCACAGCGTCAGTACCAGCACAACAAACACGCAGGTCTGCACGATTGTGCGCTGCCAGGACCCCAGCCTCACATAGCCTTTGTGAATCCGGTAGTCTAGCACCTTAAACTCGCGCGCTAGCCGCTGGTTTTGCCGCTGTAGCTCATCGACTTCGGTGGCGAAAGCTTTGACCGTTTTGATATTAGTGATGATCTCGGACGTGCGGCTCTCGGTGGTCTCCATATATTTATCGAGCTTCTCTTCTCGATCGGAGAGTGACTTTAGCCCCAAGAAGCTATAGCTAATCACGCCAAAGAAAGACACCAGCAAAATCAGCGCAATCCGCCAGTCAATCAGCCAGATGACAACAAAGATGCCAATCACGCGAAAGACCTTAGGAATGAACTGACCAACAATCTCAGGATATGTCCAGGTGTAGTTAGAGAGACCTTTAGCCACCCGAGAAGCAACTCGACCAGGGTTGTTCTCATCGTAGAACTCAAGCGGCAGGGTGAGGATTTTGCTCAGCGCCCGATGCGCATAGGCCTGCCTTGCCCGAAAAGCGGTATCCCAGTTGAACCAAGGCCCCAGCCAAGGCTGAAGCGGAGCGCGTCCCACAGAAATCAAGCAGACTAGACCCAGCAGCACACCGAGCGCAAACGAGGCGCTATTCACCTGTCCAGTTTGCCTAGCGAGCCAAGTAATAAAGCGCTGCAGCAGATCGTCTAGCGGCTGATCAGAGAGCACGTTCAAGATTTGTCCGATGGCATAGGGTACAACCAGATCAAGAATCTCGAACAGACCCATCATGCAGGCGCTAAACAGCGTAATCAACCAGTAGTCTCGGTAGTATTTGAGAATATCTAAAAGCTTTGTCATGACACCCTCCCCTGATCCGTCAGGGAGATTTTTGGCAACACAATTTGTCCCGTCTGCAATGAGAGATTCGATCGCAGATGGGCATATCCAAGCCAGACGGTCGCGCTGCCAGTACATATCAGTACCAGAGACGCGATCGCATCGATGCCGGTCAATCAAGCAGCTAAAACACCCGCCATGCGGCTGTCAAGACTGCTTCAGCAGTCAAGCGCGACAGCAGTCAGCACTAGCAGCGCATTGCTAAAACGATGAATTAAAAGCTGCCCCACCGGCTTAAAAGCTCGGGGTGGCGGACGAGGTTAACGGTGATAGTGAATAATTCGGAACATGGTTGAAGCCTCCCACAGATAGATGAATAAAGCGTGGCTACTGGCACCCCTCAGTCTCAAGCGGGCCATAGCTGATTGAGGAAAAACTTTTAGCGAATCATGGGGTCAACCTGAGCGCAATCGGGCTAAGGAATAGGTATGAGAACTTGCGAAGCGGGCTGACATCGCTATTTCAAACGCCAGAACTAGGCATAGTGATGTTAAGCATAGCGATCGCATCAAAAACTTAGATTAGGTTCGTCCAGCCTACTATGTCTCTCTTTGTTTGGCAATTTATCGCTTAACAGGGAATAAATAGAGAAGATGAAAGATATTCATAGCTGTTCTAAACGCTGGTACGCTAGCGCCTGATCGCGCTCAATCATCAGCTGCAGCTCGGACAGTTCGCTCAGCTGCTGACGCAGCTTGGTGGCCTTTTTCTCCGCCGCGAGCTTGCGGTGCAGCGCCACGCGGGCCAAATCTTCTCGCTCTTTTACCAAGGCCCACTGCGCCACCTGCTGCCAGGTGTCTCGGTCTTTTGCTGCCTGCTCATACTGAGGCAGCAGCGTTTGAGTGGCAACTGCCAGGTTCTCCAAAGCGGTTTGAAAGAGCTTGAGCGCTTCTGCGGGGGCCTCTTCCTGCGCTGCCTGTTCGGCCAGCGCCCCAACCTGAGGCAGCTTGATCTGCGGCCAGCGCAGGCCAAAATTCTTCAGCTGCCGGCTCTCATTGCGGCCCGTTTTACACCAGGTTGCAAAGTGCTCGCAGTTGTTGAAAAACAGGTCGTAGCGCCGCTCACCTAGCCGGCTTTGCGCCCGCCGAATCACCACGTCGTCAATGAAAGCCGGGGACTGAGGGTAGGGATAAACGGGTTGGCCTCGAGCAAATGACGCGTAGCTGGTCTGGGCTACCTCCGCCTCGCCTACTTTGCGATAGTGAATGATTGAACCATCGCCGCAGTCAATGCCGTGATGCTCATAGGGAATCCCTGCGATATCGCGCATAACGTAGATTTGATCGCCGCGTGCCATAGCCAAACTGTCAAACTGCTAGCAACAGACGGGCTCAGCCCCCCTGCTGGCGTCTAGCTAAAATCTCTTGAATAGAAGAAATGGGCCGCTCCTCTGGCTGGGTTAGATTAATCTGCAAGTTAGGACCGGAGCGAGCTAGGCGCAGAACAATGCCGTCGCTGGCTGGCATTGAATCAATCCGCTGCCCTTCGATGTAAATACCGTTGGTTCCAATATTTTGAATTTCCCAGCCGCTGTCTGTCTTGCGCACCTCGACATGGTAGCGAGAGACCACGGCACTGTATAAGACGACGTGATTGTCAGTAGAGCGGCCAATGCGAATGAGATCTTCGCTATCGAACGTCCAATGCTGTAGCGGCGTTTTGTTGAGCGGATGAAGTAAAGATAGGGTAATCACATTACTTTGAAGAACAGTTACACATAGTTAGAAAAGACTGGCTCAAGCTAACGGTAGAGCTAAGCAAACTGAAAAATAAAGCTGACTTTATCCCCTTTACCCAGCGCAATGCGATCGCCCGGACGGAGCCGATGTCGATTGCCGCTGGGCAGAGGCAGGTTATTGATATAGGTGCCGTTGGAACTGCCCACATCCTCAATGTAGTAGAGATCGCCCTCAACTCGAATGCTGGCATGAACGCGCGAGACGATCTCTGAGTCTGGAAACCCAGAAATATCGAGATCAGGGGGTATGCGCTCATTCGGTTTACCAATGCGCACTAGAGACAGCTGCTGTGGCAGCTCAAGGATAGCGTCAGTCTGCACGTGCAGCAGTCGGGCAGCGCTGCGCTGCAGCTGAGTCTGAGGGGCAAACACTTCGCTAGCGGACACTTCGCTAGCGGACACTTCGCTAGCAGGCACGTCGCCAGCAGGCATTTCGCTAGCAGCAGGCTTGGCCGAACGGGCAGGCTGAGCCGCTGGCTCTGCCGAGCTTGGCGATTCTACAGCGGTGGCAGCGGCAGCCACTGACAGCGGCACGCGCTCAGGGCTGCTCAGCTTTGCTTCGCTAGGCTCCTCAGCAGCAATAGACTCGGGAACGGCTGGCGACTCAGGCGGCGGCGAAGCGTCAGCAGCCTGGTGCGAATGAGTGCGCAGATCGGCCCCGCACTGACCACAGAAGCTAGCATCTGACTGAATAGTCGCGCCGCAGTGAGGGCAGGCTGCTTTTTCTGGCAGCGGCGTATAGCAAGCCTCGCACTGCATAGCAGCGGCTGGATTTTGATGATTGCAGTTAGGGCAAATAATCATCAATCTTTTTCTCAATTTAGCAATAGCGATCTAGACTGCACCCTGACGTTCCAAGGGATCAACGTGATCAACCCGACCTTAAAATTTACTATTCCCCAGTTCCCTCAAAATCGATCTGAGCAGGCAGGCCCGCTGCGGCCGCCGCATCGAGCAGCCAGTAGAGATTGCCGGCCGGGCGAATAAGGCGAGCAGGATAGGTGAGCGCATCGGCATGCGGCGAAAATACCTGGCTAAGCGCCGTCTGCTTATTTGCACCTGAAACTAGAAAAATGACGTTGCGCGCCTGATTGATCAGCGGCGCGGTCAGCGTAATGCGCGGCTGATTGGCCTTTTCGCCAACCGCAACCCAGCGATCTTGAATCTGCAGCACCGGCGTTTGAGGAAATAAAGAGGCGGTATGACCGTCATCGCCCATGCCCAGTAGAATGACGTCGAACTGGGGCAGCCCATCGGTTTGAAAAAACTGCTGCAGCGTCTGCTCATACTGATGGGCTGCCTCAGCCGGGCTGGGCGCTTCAGTCGGGACGGAAAACACATTTTCAGTCGGAATATCAACCCGCTCAAGCCAGCTTTCGCGCACCATCTTGGCATTGCTGTCTGGGTGATCGGCTGGCACGTAGCGCTCATCGCCCCAAAATAGATAGAGCTGGTCGTTCGGCAAATCAGCCTGGGCCAGCGCCTCATAGAGCGGCTTCGGCGTACTGCCACCGGCCAGCGCCAGCGTACAGCGCCCGCGCTGCGCGATCGCAGCTTGAACTTTTTCAACGACGAGGGCACGCGCCCGCTCGATTAAAGCAGATTTGTCCGGTAGCGCTTCGATAGCAGGTTGCATAGAGCCTTCATATAAGATGACAAGAAAACCATAAGATGGTTTGGCTGCTTCTAAGACTCTACCTATTTTGACGCCTACTTTACGCAAAATCCTGCATGATTTCTGTTGTCCTTCCTTGCCTGAACGAAATGCGTCACGGCTACCTGCCTCGCATACTGGACAATCTAAGCCAGCAGCAGGGACCTAAGCAGCTGATTGCCGTCGTCAGCCCCAGTCAAGATCAAACCTGTGAAACGATTGCTCAATATCCCGACGTGCAGCTGATTGAAGCAGCAGCGGCCAATCGCGCCCAGCGACTTAACCTGGGGATTGCTGCCAGTCAGGGCGACCTGGTGCTGCTACACCATCCGGCGACGCTGCTGCCGCCTCAGCAGGCGCTACGGCTCGTCCAAGCGACGCTGTCTAAAGCTGAGGCAGCCTGGGGCGGGTTTCGTCACAGCTTCGATTACGATCACTGGCTATTACGGTTTACCTCCTGGTATTCCACCACCCAGCGGTCGCGCTGGAGCCGTATTCTATACTTAGATCACTGTATTTTTGCGCGGCGCGAGAGCCTAGCGGCAATCGGCGGCGTCCCTGACCTCGACATTTTTGAAGATACGGCCCTCAGTGAAGCGCTGCGGCAGTTTGGCCCACCCGCGATCGCACCGGCTACGGTGACCACCTCAGCCCGACGGTTTCGTCAGCGCGGTATCTATCGCCACGCGCTGCTCAATCAGATGCTCAAACTGATGTATGCTGCCAAACTTGACCCTAGACGCCTGAATCGACTCTACGAGCGCAACGCGCAGATTAACGTCGCCTATGAAGACTAACCAGCGGACCTATAAAGCAGTCGGCATTAACCTCAAAGCCATCCCAATGGGAGAATCAGACCGGCTAGTGACCGTGTTAACCAAAGAGCACGGGCTGCTGCGGGTGATTGCGCCCGGGGCTCGCAAGCACAAGTCGAGGCTGGGCGGTCGCAGCGGGCTGTTTGTGGTGAACGAGCTGCTGATCACTAAAGGCAAATCGCTCGACAAGATGATTCAGGCAGAAACCCTGCGCTCGTTTCCCAAGCTCAGCGGCGGGCTGGCGCGGCTGACGGCCAGTCAGTATCTCGCTGAGCTAATTCTCTGTGAGGCGGTGACCGACCAGCCGCAGGAGGCGCTGTTTTGCCTGCTGGTTGAGCATCTAGAGCGGCTTGAGCAGGCCCCTGATTCAGCCGTTCTGGCCTGCCTAGCTCAGGCGACGTTTCACGTCTTAGCGCTGGCTGGGGTAGCCCCGGAGCTTTACCAGTGCTGCGTTACTCGCCAGCGAATTCAGCCTGATTTGGGCGATCCGCACTGGCAGATTGGCTTTAGTCTACCAGCCGGGGGCACCGTCTTACTGGCTGAGCTCACCGCACCGACGCGCCAGCGCAGTGAGCTACCGCTGACGCTGCGGCTAAACGCTGCAGAGCTAGCGCTGCTACAGCAGCTCGGCCAGTCGGAACTTGTGCTAACGCAGGCTGGTTCCTTACCATCAATAGAAGGGGAGACAGGTGCCGCGCACGATCTCTGGCGAAAAATTGAACGGGTGCTGCGCCACTATGCGCAATACCACTTTGACCGGCCGATTCGCTCTGCCCTGCTGATTGATACCTGCTTTGCTTTACCCGCCTATGCTTCGTGAGTTTGACGATGTCTCTGAACAGCCGGATGCTGCGCCAGAACCACCCGACGCTATCCCTGACCCAGATCAGCAAACAGCCGACCCGGCGCGATCGCACTCGGTAGAGACTGGCGGTACAGAGGCCAGCGCTGCGCCTGAGGCTCCAATTCGCGGCTTCTGGCCAGTTTTACAAAACCGCAATTTTCTCACGCTGTGGAGCGGGCAGATTTTTTCACAGCTGGCAGACAAGGTTTACCTCGTGCTGATGATTGCCATCATCGCCAGCCAGTACGAGTCGCCTGGGCAGACAATCAGCGGCTGGGTATCGGCCATTATGGTGGCCTTTACCATTCCGGCGGTGCTGTTTGGGTCATTAGCCGGTGTGTATGTCGATCGCTGGCGCAAAAAGCCGGTTTTGGTCCTGACTAATCTGCTGCGGGGAGGCATCGTGCTGCTGCTGCCTGTGCTGCTGTGGAGCACTCAGAGCTGGGGTAACCTGTTTAACCTGCCGGTCGGGTTTTGGCTGCTGCTAGTCGCAACCTTTGGCGTATCAACGCTGACGCAATTTTTCGCCCCAGCCGAGCAAGCAGTCATTCCGCTAATTGTCAAAAAGCGCAACCTGCTATCAGCCAATTCGCTCTACACCACTACCATGATGGCCTCGGTGATTGTTGGCTTCGCGGTGGGTGAACCGCTGCTAGCGATCGCTGACTCGCTGCTGGCATCGCTAGACGGCGGCAGCGGCATTGGCAAGGATGTGCTAGTTGGAGCAAGCTACGGTGTAGCCGGGCTGCTACTGCTACTGCTGCAGACACAGGAAGACGTGGTTGAGAAAGAATCGGCGCATGTCTGGGCCGATATCAAAGACGGGCTGGCCTATCTAGGTCAGCATCCTCGCGTTCGAGGGGCGCTGATCCAGCTGGTGCTGCTGTTCTCAGTCTTTGCGGCGCTAGCCGTTCTCGCCGTTCGCCTGGCTGAAGTAATTCCTAGCATTAAATCCTCTCAGTTCGGCTTTCTACTGGCAGCCGGCGGTGTCGGCATGGCGCTAGGCGCTGCGCTGATTGGCCAGTTTGGACAGCAGTTTCGGCGCTATCGCCTTAGCCTGTATGGCTCGCTGGGCATGGCCCTCATGCTGGCTGGCCTGTCGCTAGTCAATACGCAGCTGTGGCTGTGCCTGGCGCTAATTACCGGACTGGGACTGTTTGCAGCGGTTGTCGGCATCCCTATGCAGACCACAATTCAGGAAAGAACGCCCGAGGCAATGCGCGGCAAAGTTTTTGGACTGCAAAATAACGTTGTGAACATTGCCCTGAGCCTGCCGCTAGCGCTAGCGGGCGTAGCCGAAACTTTTTTAGGCCTGCGAGTTGTCTTCTTGCTGCTCTCAGTCATTGTTGCCGTTGGCGGTGTCCTCACTTGGTCGGTGGTGAACCGCGCAGTCTCCGAAGCAGAGGGTGGCGGGGGGCAGTAAAACCCGCTTAAAGTCCTGTAGAGTAGTAAAGCTATGACCGATGTGTCATTAGCTGCACTGTTGTTCTCTTCTTCATTGCTTACATGCACATCGCGTGGCTTGGTAAAAAATCTCCCTTTTGTGGCAATGTAACCTATGGCCGAGAGATTACCAATGCCCTGCTAGAACGCGGCTATCGCGTTACCTTTTTACACTTTGCAGAATCTGAGGAGACCCCAGACGACCAGGCTGGTTATGAAGAGGTCTCGCTGCCGTTCATTTTCAAGTCGCAGATTCTGACTCTGCCCTCGCTGCGCTCAGGCCGCCGGCTAGTTGAGGCCCTAAGGTCGCTACAGCCCGACATTGTCCATGCGTCACTGACGCTATCGCCGTTAGATTTTAGGCTGCCTGAAATCTGCCATGAGCTCGGCATTCCGCTGGTGGCGACGTTTCATCCGCCCTTTGATCGCAAGCTGCGCAACCTGACTTCGGGTACGCAGCATTTGGCCTATCAGCTCTATGCGCCCTGCTTGGCAAACTATGACCGGGTGATCGTTTTTTCTAACCTGCAGCGCAATTTGCTCATCAAGCTGGGCGTCTTAGCAAATCGAGTGGCGGTGATTCCCAACGGGGTCGATGTGTTTAAGTACGCGCCTGGCCTCTCTCGCATCAAGGCTGAGCTCGGTGCCAAACAGCTGTATGTCTATCAGGGTCGGCTAGCGATTGAAAAAAATGTAGAATCGCTGCTTAAAGGCTGGAAGCTAGCCAACATGGGGCCCGAAAACAAGCTACTGATTGTGGGCAGCGGTCCGCTGCAGACACCTTTGAAAGCAGCCTATGGCTCAGATGACTCAGTAGTTTGGCTGGGATTTGTTGCGAGCGAACATCGCCGCATTGAGATTTTGCGCGGTGCAGATGCCTTTATCTTGCCGTCTCTGGTTGAAGGTCTGTCGCTCTCGCTGCTAGAAGCGATGGCCTGCGGCACCGCCTGCGTGGCTACCGATGCGGGCGCTGACGGCGAAGTGCTAGAGCATGGCGCTGGCATTATCTTAGATACACATCGCGTATCAGCCCAGCTGCAGACGATTCTGCCAATTTTCCGCGACCATCCGGAAATGACCTCAATGCTAGGCAGCAAGGCGCGCCAGCGCGTGCTCGATCGCTACACGCTAGGTAAAAATATCACGCAGCTCGAAGAGCTCTATGCTCAGATTGTGCCGAGTAAGGCCAAGCAGTACATCAGCCAGCGCGCTAGCCAATATCAATAGCGCTGGTATGCACAGCCGGGCAGCGCTTAAGTTAAGAAAGACTGTCGCCTAACCCATCTTTACCTACTCGTCTTTGCTGTCGTCACCGCTAGAAGACGACTCGTATAGCGCATCTAGCTGTTCGCGCGCATCTTTGATTGAGATTGAGCGCATGACCAGCAGCGGCTCATCTAGCACATTGCCGCTATCGTCGAGCAGCTCAGGGTGCATCGCCGGACGCGACGGCTCAGACAGGGTCGAAGCGGCCCCGGCCGGACGGCGGGCTTCAATGCCAAGGCTAATCAGGTTGCGAATCAAATTAGCAACCGCAAGGACAGCGAGGACTGTAAAGGCAAATATGTAGAGTAAATGCAACATAGCAGGCTATTGCGCTGACGATTCAGCTTGGGTTTCTTGGCGAAAACGAATGGCCACTTGCCAACATTCATGCACCAGCCGATGCCAAGACATGACTAGCGGCATATCAACGCCGGCTTGATTGCCGGTTGCAGCCGACAGTGCTTGCGTAGCGGTAACTTGATGCTGGGCCTGACGTACTTTTTGTAGCAGGTTTTGCTGCTCAGCGGCACTAAGGAACGGAATATCTTCGGATTCAAGCAGGTGAATAGCGCGGCCGAACCAGTGCTGAAAATCCTCTAGCAGCGGATCTAGAACGGCTTTTAAAAGAGCTGGTTCGGGCGAATCAGAATTCGACATCAATAGGATACAAAAGGTCAGCCATGACTCCCTCGCAGAGCAAATTGCTGAGCGAAAGAACATGCATTTACTACAATGGTAACGTCATTTTTATTTTGTAACAGTTAAGATATTGCATGCTTTGACCAGGCTGACCTCTCTCGATTCGGCTAAGAGCGCGCTATTTCGTCGAGCGTTTGCCAACCCGCTGTCCACAGTTGAGAATTCTTAAGCAGTTTTGCATTTAGCCAAAAGCGAACCTGCGGATCGCAGGCAGCCACGAGCTCAGCAAACACCCAGCCGTCCTGGTTTTTACGGTTCACCACTTGAAAGTGCCGCCACCCTTGCACCTTGTGCTGCGCGGTCCATTTAGAGCCAACCAGATGCGGAAATTTTTGTTTTTTAGCCATGAGCGTGAGAATGGAGTCGTGCTGGGTCCAGAGGAGAGCGCCGCTGCTTTTTCCAGCAGCGGCCGCGATCGCAGCTAGGGCAGTCGTTTTTCCAGCGAGCGAATGTGAACCGCGCGGCTGGTAATAGTAGCGACCTGATTGCTAAGCGCTACGTAGACGCTACCCGACAGCAGTGCGCTGAGCCCATCGCGGCGATAGGTCAGCTGTAGCTCAGCCGCCTCAGCTGCTTCCTCAACCAGGGTATAGCCGAGATCGCTCAGCACCGGATTGAGCTGATTGAGGAACGCCTTTTTGCCGCGAATCGATCGCTGCAGCGTGCGAGTGCGGTTGAAATAGGTGCCCACTAGGCCACCCACTAACCCTAGGACGGTGCCAAGCTGATTGGGAATTCCGGTTTCAAAACCTACTCGCAGCAGCTGATTGGCAAGCAGCGCGCCCACAAGGCTAGTGCCAGCAAAGTAGTAGAGAAACGTCAGGGCAATGCCCGGACCTTGGGGCTCTGATGGCAGATTGGCGTCACTCACGGCGGCTCAGTTCAAACTTTAATCGGCTTAAACCTGGTCAACTGCTGCTATCTTCTCAACAGCAAGTTGGTACTCACTTTACCCCGACAATGGCACAATGTTGATCCGATGAGGGCGATCGCATGATTGAAGTAGAGCAGCTGAGTAAACGCTATGGATCTACAGCAGCAATTCACAACGTATCGTTTCAGGTAGAATCGGGCGAGATTTTAGGCTTTTTGGGTCCCAACGGCGCTGGCAAAACCACAACGATGCGGATTTTATCTGGCTATCTGCCGGCCACCAGCGGCACGGCCCGAGTCGCCGGCTACGAGGTCCACAGCGATTCGATGGCGGTGCGACAGCGAATTGGCTATCTGCCAGAAATACCACCGCTATATCCAGAAATGACCGTGGCCGCCTTTTTGCATTTTGTGGCGCGTATTAAGGGGGTCGCGGCCGGCGATCGCGCCGCGCAGGTGGCCTCTGCCATGCAGCGCTGCAACATTACTGAGAAACGCAATGTCCTGATTCGCAAGCTCTCGAAAGGGTTTCGGCAGCGGGTAGGCATCGCTCAGGCGATTGTGCATGACCCGGCCGTGATTATTCTCGATGAGCCGACAGTTGGGCTCGACCCGCGTCAGATTATTGAGGTGCGTCATCTGATCAAGAGCCTGGCCGGACAGCACACGATTATTCTGTCGACTCACATTTTGCCCGAGGTCAGCATGACCTGCGATCGCGTGGCGATTATCGACCGAGGCGAAATTGTCGCCACTGACACGCCTGAGAACCTACAGGCGCAGCTAGCCGGGCAGCTGGGCTACATCGTTGAAGTCAGCGGCGAGGAGCAGCGCGCCCAGCAGGTTTTAGAGCTGGTGATTGGGGTAGATAGCATTACGCCAATAGCGCGCACTAAAGAGCAGCCGGGCCATCCTCGGTTTCAAATTATCGCTGGCGCTGGAGAAGATCCGGGCGCGGCAATTGCAGCAACGGTGGTGCAGGCCGGGCTAGGGCTCTATGAGCTGACCCGCAATCGCGTCAGCTTAGAAGATGTCTTTATCAATCTGACCATGCAGGACAGCGATGAAGTCAGCGAGGCAGCGCCGACAGCTGGTGAAGCAGAGCTAGCCCCAGAGGCGGAGCCAGAAATCACCCCAGAAACCGCTCCAGAAACTGCCCCAGCAGCCAACGATTCAGCCGCGATCGCAGCGTCTCAGGAGGAGCCCCGTGAATAGCCTGAAAACAGTCTTAGGCAACATCATTGCCATCTATCGCCGCGAGCTGCAGAGCTACTTTGCCTCGCCGCTGGCCTATGGAATTGCGGCGGTCTTTTGGCTGCTGGCCGGCTTTTTACTCGTCTTGACCGTGTTTGGCCCTGCCGGGCTGCTGTCGCAGTCAGCGCTGGCCGATCAGTCCGGGCAGGCGGTGCCACCGATTGACTTGCCCTATGAGTTTGTGCGTTTCTATCTCGGGCTGCTGGGGTCGCTGTCAATGTTTGTGCTGCCGATGCTGTCGATGGGGCTCTACGCTGAGGAGCGCAAGCAGGGCACGCTTGAGCTGCTGGCAACCTCACCAGTGACCAACTGGGTCGTAGCGCTGGGCAAGCTGCTGGGCGTAGTCACGTTTTATATCACCATGGTGCTGCCGCTGATGGTCTGCGAAGCGCTAATTTTGGCCGCTTCTGACCCGCCGTTTAAATTCACCATTCTGCTGCTAGGGCATGGCGGCCTGATTCTGCTAGCTGCCGGCGTGCTATCGCTGGGGCTGTTTGTCTCCTCGCTGACTGAGAGCACCGTCCTCGCCGCTATCTTGACCTTTGCTCTAGTCTTGGTGCTGTGGGTGATTGACGGTGTCGCCAGTGCGGTACCTGGGCCGGTCGGCGATGCGATTGGGCATCTCTCCTTACTAACCCACTATGACGACTTCATTCAAGGCATCTTAGACACCAGCGGGCTGGTGCTGTTTTTATCCTATGTGGTGCTGGGCCTGTTTCTAACGGCGCAGTCGATTGAGACCTTGCGCTTTCAGCGCAGCTAGATTAACCGCTTTCAGCGCAGCTAGCCCCTAGACAGACTTTTGGAATGACGCAATGACAAAATCTGCTCAAAAATATCTGAAATTTTTGATTTGGCCAGGGCTGGTGCTGCTGACCGCCGGTCTGGTTGCAGGTTTCATTGGCGGCTGGACGGCGCTGCCCGTAGCGCTGCTAGTGGGTGGCCTGCTGCTGTGCGTAGTTGCGATCGCGCTAGGCGGCTATGCCGTAGGCGAATTTTGGCGCAGCCGGTCTACCCAGGCCGGGACAAATGCGGTGGTGGCAACGCTATCGCTGCTGGTGATTTTGGGGCTGATCAACTTTCTGGGCGCTCGCTACGATCAGCGTCTAGATTTGACCGAAGCGCAGCTGTTTACCCTTGCGCCCGAGTCGCAAACTGTCCTTGAAAATCTTGAGCAGCCAGTTGAGGTTTTTATTTTTGACGCCGCACCTAACCCCACCGATCGACAGCTGTTAGAGAGCTATCGCCGCTTTAACCCGGCGCTAACCTATGAGTATGTCGACCCGCGAGCGGAACCGCAGCTGGCCCGCCAGTTTGGCGTTCAAACCGTGGGTGAGGTCTACCTACAGGCCGGCGACGAGCGGCTATTGGTGCAGCGCATCAATCCCCAAGAGCGGCTTTCAGAGCGGGAGCTAACCAATCGCCTCGATCGGCTGGGCCGCGACAGCGAGGCCACTATCTACTTTCTGTCGGGCCACGGCGAATACAAGATTGACGGCACCGAGTCGGGCTATTCGCAGGCAGCTTTTAGCTTAGAAGAAGAAGGCTTCACGGTTAAAACGCTGAATCTGGCTGACACCCCCGACATCCCTACAGATGCGGCCGCAATCGTGGTCACTGCCTCTGAGCAGCGCGCCTTTCAGCCGCTGTTTGACACCGAGCGCCAGCGGCTAGAGCAGTATCTCAAACAGGGGGGCAGTCTGCTGCTGCTGGTTGATCCGCAGGTAACTACGGGGCTAGAGCCGCTGCTCGATCGCTGGGGCGCAGAGCTCGACGATCGCTTCATCATAGACACCTCTGGTGGCGGCCAGCTAGTAGGGCTAGGGCCGGCGGCACCGCTGGTGACTGACTATGGCAGCCATCCCATTACCGACGAGTTTGAGAACGGTCGCTCGTTTTACCCGCTATCGCGTCCGGTTGGCATTGAGCCCAAGTCAAGCGTTGAGGCCACACCGCTGCTACTGACCAATCCACAGACCTACGCAGAGCCCATTACCGCATCAGGCGAGCTGCAGATTGATACCGAAGCGCCGCCTGACGGCCCGTTCAGTATTGGCGTAGCCTTCAGCCGCGCCGCCGAAGCTGGCGCAGCAGCACCGGCAGCTGATGCAGCCGCCTCTACGCCCGGCACGGCAGCAGCCGGGTCTACAGACGCTGAGCTCACAGAAACCGAGCCCACAGAGCCTACAGGAGCCGAATCTGCAGAAACTGAGCCGGCAGAGCCTGCAGAAGCCACACCCACAGACGAAGAACCGGCAGAGCCCTCGGCAACAGCCAGCACAGCTGAAGAAACGGACACTTCAGAAACAGTAGCTCCAGCAGCGGCCGCCGAGTCAGCCGCGAATGCGGCCGAAACTGGTGCAGAAATCCGCTCTGAAGAAGCGCGACTGGTCGTCATCGGCAACGCTAGCTTTGCCACCGATGGGCTTTTTAGCCAGCAGCTCAATGGAGACGTGTTTCTCAACTCAGTGAGCTGGCTGAGCCAGGTAGATAATCCGACGCTTTCTATTCGACCCAAAGCGATTGTCAACCGGCGAATTGTGATGACGGTGCAGCAGCAGGTGCTGGTAGCCGTCTTAGCGCTGCTGGTGCTGCCGGGGCTAGGCATTTTGGGGGCCGGCGTGATGTGGCTAAGGCGGCGTTAGAAAGCTCAAAAGCCGGCCTTTCGACTTCGCTCAGGGCAAGCCGTGATTGAACCTTAGGAGAAGCTAACTGTGCAGCGAAGCACTTGGATACTACTGGTAGTGGCGATCGCACTGGGGGGCGGCGTGCTGCTCTATGAAAATCAGCGAGGCCAGGAAGCAGGTGAAGCGACCCGCACCGATGCGATCGCGCCGTTTGAAGAGTCGGCGGTGCAGCAGCTACGCATTGAGCGCTCGGGCGAAACCATTGCGTTTGAGAAAGATGAAGCCGGCGACTGGCGCATGACTGAACCGCAGCAGCAGCCGGCAGAGCCGGCCGCCATTGCCTACTTGCTCAATATCTTGACCAACGAGCCAGCGCAGCCGATAAGCGCCGCTGCCGCCGATCTAGAACCGTTTGGGCTAGCCGAGCCAGCCGCTACGCTAGCGCTGACGCTGACCGATGAAAGCACCTACTCGCTGGCCGTTGGCGATACCGACTTTAGCGGCAACTCACGCTACGTGCGGCCGCTGACCGCTGAAGCGCCGGCAGACACTGAGACCGTTGGCGCTGAGACCGTTGAGGTATATCTGGTCTCTGGCGGGCTGAGCAACGGCATCGAACGTCCGCTCGAAGAATGGTTAGTCGCAGACGACGCGGCAGAAGCACTGGATCAGCCGGCCTCGACGCCCGACACGCAGATAGAGGGCGAATAACTGTGGTGACAACCTCGACAGCCACGCTGCTAATTTCTTGCCCTGACCAGCAAGGACTGGTAGCGAAGATTGCCAACTTTGTCTATGCCAATGGGGGCAATATCGTTCATGCCGATCAGCACCGCGATGAGGCAGCCGGCCTGTTTTTATCGCGAATTGAATGGCAGCTAGAGACCTTTAATCTACAGCGAGAGCTGATTGGACCCGCCTTTGATGCGATCGCAAAGCCGCTCGGGGCCACCTGGCAGCTGCACTTTTCTGACACGGTGCCGCGAATTGCTATCTGGGTTAGTCGCCAAAGCCACTGTCTGCTCGATTTGCTCTGGCGTCATCAGGCAGGTGAGTTTCTAGCTGAAATTCCGCTGATAGTCAGCAACCATGCGCAGCTAGCCGCCGTTGCCGACCAGTTTGGCATTGACTTTCACTCTATTCCTATCAGCGCCGCCACCAAGCTGGCCCAAGAAGCGCAGCAGCTCGAACTGCTGCAGCAGTATGACATCGATTTGGTTGTGCTAGCCAAATACATGCAAATTTTGAGCCCTGAATTTCTGAACCAGTTTCGCCAGGTGATCAATATTCACCACTCTTTTTTGCCAGCCTTTGTCGGGGCCAACCCCTACCAGCGGGCGCATGAGCGCGGCGTTAAAATCATTGGGGCAACGGCTCACTATGTCACCTCTGACCTAGACGCTGGCCCAATTATTGAACAAGACGTTGTACGAATTAGCCACCGCGACGAAATTGCCGATTTAGTTCGCAAAGGCAAGGATTTAGAGCGAATGGTGCTGGCGCGAGCGGTGCGGCTGCACCTGCAAAACCGTATCTTGATTTACGGCAATCGCACCGTTGTTTTTGCCTAATGGTTCCCGGTAGGCCAACGAAGCGGTAGCCTGGTAAGAGGTAAACATCGTCGGCGGTCAGTCGGCTAACGCTGGTAAAGCGGCTGGAAAGATATCAGCCCTAGCTAGAAGCAGCAACTGTCCACAGCTATGTCCTTCATGCTGAATTAGATGGCCACTTACTTGCTCTGGTGCAAAGCATCAATATTTTTATTAATGCAAAGCATAAGTGAACAGTATCGTAGCATATCTGTAATATTTCTTAAAATTGAGGCATAATAGTCACGATGTTTATATCCAGATAGCCAGTAGGGAATGACATCCTTGGTATTGGGCAACTTACCATTTACAAGTCAAGGCGGCGACCAGCTGGTCAGCAAAGCAGTGACGGCGGCAATTTCGGCGCTGTTTAAGCGAACTGGCAAGTTGGAAGCAACAGTAAGGGCTGAGCCCGTGTCGAAGCTGCTGCAGGGTAGCGTTGACGGCTTTGATTTTGTCGGCAACGGTATGCTGATGTACAACGGACTGCGCATTGAAGCGATGGAGCTTTACGTGCAGGCCGTCTCGATTGACTTTGGTGCCATTTTTAAAGGGCAGGTGACGCTCAGGCAGCCAACGCAGGCAACGATGCGGGTCGTGCTGACTGAAACCGATCTGACCAACTCTTTCAACACACCCTTTGTGGTAGAGAAGCTAGAGCAGCTGCAGTATCAGGGACAGTCGCTGCACTTCCAAAACACAAAGATGACGTTCAACGACGATAAGTCGCTGCGGATTCAGTCTGAAGTGCTAGTTGGCGATCGCATCAAGCCTTGGAATCTCGATGTCACAGCCCAGGTCGAAGTTGAAGATCGACGCAAAATTCAGTTTGTCAACGTCAACTATCAGGGGGATGACAATGCCGTAGCGCTGGGCAAGGCGGTGATTGAGCATGTCAACTCGCTGCTCGATCTCGATAAGTTTGCCCTCGAAGGCACGCAGCTCAGGGTGGATAAGGTGCGCATTCGTAAACAGGACTTAATTTTCTACGGCACGGCTCAGATTAGTCAGTTTCCGCAGCGCCGCCGGTAGCCTCAGCTCATGGCTGTAGCGCCAGCGGCGCTCATGATCGTAGCGCCAGCGGCGCTCATGATCGTAGCGCCAGCGGCGCTCACGACTGTGGCGCCAGCGGCTCACTCGCCCTGAACGTCAATCACCTTGACCACTAGGAACTGCCCCTTGCGCGTACCGGTCGGGTGGATGCCTTGAACGAAAACCTTGTAGTTATTGTTCTGGTCGGCATCGCTTGGCGTTTCCCAGTCTGGTGCCTGCTTGAAGCTAATCGCTCCAGCACTGTCTACGGTAAAAAAGTCTTTATCTTCGCCATCGGCGATGACGTAGTCAATTTTAGCTGTCTCCGAAACGCCTTCAGCAGACAGCGTTGCCACCTCGGTCGTATTTTCGCTGACTTCAACGACGCCGTTCGCATCGGCGCGATCGCTGACGATCTCAAAGTTGGTAATATCGGATGCGCCGCCGGTGTCAGCGGTATCAGCTGATTCAGTCGGCGGAATATCCGCTTGAATCGGTGCAGGGTCAGCCTGGCTGCGCGACTGCTCACAGCTAGACAGCATCAAAGCCGCTGCCAGCAGACCTAAGAAGGCGGGGCTCAGCACCAATAGCCAAGGGCGATGGGAGTTGACATTCATAGAAAACATGGAAAGTTCTAAGCAGAATGACAGAGCAGTCCTGGGAAAACCGCAGTAAGCTGCCTAAGATACTGTTTTAAGACAAATCAGGGAAAAAATGGACCGCTAATGGGTCGAAATTATCAATTTTGATGCGTCTGATGCAATCCGCCTTAGCCCAGCGTCGTGCCTTCTAAGCAGGTATTGTCTAGCATGGCGCCTACGGTGACGGCGTCGCTAACGCGCGCGCAGAGCAGATTCGCCCCGGTTAGGTTAGTGCCGCGCAAAATGGCACCGCTAAGATTGGCTTCTTCTAGATCAGCTCTGGAGAGGTCGGCCCCCGACAGGTTAGCGCTGCTGAGATCGGCGCTGCGTAGGATGGCGCCCGAGAGGTTGGCACCGCGCAGGTCAGCGCCCCTAAAATCAGCTTCTAGCAGCATCAGGTTGCTGAGCACCGCACCGGCTAGAAACGCACCGGCAAAGCTGGCCTGAGCAGTCTGAGCATCAAGCAAAATCGCGCCGCGCAAATCGGCATTGCGCAGATCGCTCGCCTGCAGGTTGGCCCCAATCAGATCGGCACCGCGCAAGTTAGCTCTGAGGTTGGCCTGGCTGAGATCGGCGCCGTTTAGCGTGGCACCGCGCAGATCGGCCTGACTCAAATTAGCGCTCGATAGCTGAGCATTTTCTAAATTAGCGCCAAGCAAACGGGCACCAGCTAGCGCTTTTTCTCGACCGGCGCGAATCATGGCGAGATCGGCAGCACTCATAGCGTAGCTTCCTGCTTAGAGGTGACATCTTTGGCAGCTTCTAGCCAAACGGTGGGAATCTGGCTGGGTCGCTCAGGCAGCTGCATCATACCAATTTCGGCCAGGCGCACCACGTTACCGAGCGCGTCTACCAGGGCCGGATCGAATCGGCGACCGCTGTAGTCTTCGCACTTCGCCAGCGCCTCAGACGGGCTCATCGCTTCGCGCTCACCGCGCGCCTGCGTCAGCTCTTGGAAGTAGGCAACCAGACCTAAAATTCTAGACTCAATCGGAATAGCTTCGCCCTTCAAGCCGTCTGGGGTGCCGCTGCCGTCCCAGTACTCTAGCTGGTGCGACACAATCTGACTGACCGGCCCCAGCTCTGGCATAGAAGACATGAGCTGAGCCCCCAGCACGGCGCGATCGCGCCAAAAAACTAGGCTGGCTTCATCCAGCTGGTCGGCCGTTTTGGTAAAGACTTCGATTGGCGCTTCGGCGAGACCCACGCGAAACAGCAGCCCTGCTAGCCGCAGCCGCCGCAGCTTTAGCGTCGTTAGGTCTAAAAGCTGCCCCAGGGTCTCAGCCAGGGCTGAGACCTGCAGCGACGCAACCGGGTTTGCCTGGTCCCGCTCATCCACGCGCTGCGCCATGCGCAAAAAAGCCTGCAGCTTGTTCGCCGTTAGGTTGCGGTTGAGGCGCGAGGCCTGCCCTTCTAGCTCCCACAGCTCACGCGACTGACGATTGACCGTCACCAGCTGCTGCTGGCTGCTCTGCAGGTAGTTGACAATGCGCGAGACCACATCGCTGAGATCGGCAGGGGTGGTGCTGATTGACTGCTGAATCTCGTGATGTCGCTGCAGCAGCTGGTCCGCTAGTGCCGCATCGTAGGGTCGCACGCGCTCAATTAAAATCTCAGCGGCCTGCTCGACCATTGGCCGCTCAAACGTCCACAGCCCGTAGAACTTGCGCTCAATATCGGCGCTCGGCTGGCTGTCGGCGCGATACTCGTCTTCTGAGAGCTCGTGACACAGCACCATCGAGGCATAGTTAGGCGCCAAGATAATCAGATTCCACTCGTTGACGAGGCTATCTTGCGAATCAATATTGACTAGCGAAACATTGTCTAGCTGGCTGGTCTGGTGCTCGCTAAAGCCGCTGTCGGCAACCGCTGCGATCGCCACTTGGCTAGAGCACTGAGCAATGTCAAAGTATCGATCGGCCTCCTGCATGTACCACTTGCCCCGCTGAAACGTCACCAGGACCAGCGGCTGATCAGCCGGCTCAGGGCTACAGGCTTTGAGAATGTGGTCTTCTAAGGCGTGGCACAGCGCAACCAGCGTATTTTTGAAATAGACTCCGTAGCTCGCAGGCAGCTTATCTGCACCAAGCCTGACTTTGAGTTGATTTAAGGTTGCCTCTGGTTGCATCGCCAAATTTAATGCCGTCTTAAATGTATCTCCATGATTTCACACTTTTCTCATATTCGGCAGCCAAAAGTGTAAGACTTTAACCAGCGAGATAGGGCTGAATATCTTGCTGATGCTGCCGCAGTCGCTTCAGCGCCTCGCGCTCAACCTGGCGTACGCGCTCACGGCTAACGTTAAGCTGCTCCCCAATCTTCGCCAGCGTGTGCGGTACGCCATCTTCTAACCCAAACCGCAGGGCTAGCACCGCCTGCTGCTGCTGGGTTAGTTCAGACATGAGTGAGGCCAAATCGTCTTTGAGCAGCTGCTGAGCCACGTAATCGCTTGGCAAGGGCCGCGAATCTTGCAGCAAATCGCCTAGCTCAGAGTTTTCATCATCGCCGATGCGAATATCGAGCGACATCACCTTGCGCGACTTTTCTAGATAGTCACGCACCTTTTCGACGGGCAGATTCACCGACTCTGCTAGCTCGGCCACGGTCGCCGAGCGGCCTAGCGTCTGAGTCAGCTGGCGCTGCGCCTGCTTAATTTTGTAAAGCTTTTCACTCATGTGAATAGGCAGTCGAATCGCCCGGCCCTGCTCCGCGATCGCCCGCGTCATTGCCTGCCGAATCCACCAGTAGGCGTAGGTTGAGAACCGATAGCCCTTGGTGGGATCAAACTTCTCAGCGCCGCGCTGCAGGCCAATCGTGCCCTCTTGAATCAGGTCGAGCATCTCCAGATTGGACTTGAGGTATTTTTTAGCAATAGAAACCACTAGCCTCAGATTAGACTCAACCATCTTGCGCTTGGCCCGCTGCCCCTGCTGAATTACCTGCTGCAGCGCCTCCACCGACAGCCCAGCCTGCTGGGCCCATTCCGCCAGGCTCGGCGACTGCCCGCGCTGCTCACTCAGCGATGCTCTTTCAGCCTCCAGCGCTACTAGCCGCTGCACGGCCTTACCATAGACAACTTCTTCCTCGTGGGTGAGTAGCGGATAGCGGCCAATTTCCTTGAGATAGGTGCTGACAGAGTCTTTGCTAGCTGACGAGGATTTCATTGAATGCAAACTGAAGAATATTAACGAGTATGAGAAAATTAACAGAAACAGTTAACTTATGTAAATATTTCTCAGGAAATACTTTTAACTTAGCCTCTCTTGATAAAGAAACCGTGAATGACTCGCTGCTGAGGGCTAAGCCGCTGAGCCACTGACGGCGACGGACAGTCGGATGCGGCTTTAAGGCAATTGCCGTTTGTGACCATTTCCTGAGACTATGCTGATTGGGATTTGACGAAGGTAGGGGCAATCTGCGCGGCAACTATGGCTGAAACTAACGACGAATCAACCAAGCAGGCCACGGGTGAGACCTGTCCGGTCTGCGGCGTCACCATCCTTGGGGATGAGGTCCGGTTTTCCAGCGGTAGCCCGGGCACGCGCGCACGGCTGTACGCTCGGGTCTGTCAGTATGCTCAGGATCGAGGCTGTATCAATAAAGACCCCAGTCAAATAGGCCAGGTTTCCCAGGAAGACGGCTATACCGAAGGCGAGGATGTGAAGCTATCAGGGGGCTAACGACGCTCGGCTACCTGTTTGAGCCGCTTTAGCTGGGCTTGCATATCTTGCTGAGTCCAGCCGGCGGCAAACTGCTTGAAGCCAAAAGCAATCAGCGGGTTGGGAATGGTAAATTCAAACCGATTGAGCAGACGGGTGCCGTCAGACTCGGGCTGACACTCCCAGCGATCGCGCCCTTCAAAAAAGCCGCTAAAGGCCCAGACGATCAGCCCCGGCTCGCGCTCAACCACGCGGCTGAACAAGCTAGGCTCAAGCAGCGGAACCTGCAGCACAAAGCGAAACTTGCCGCCGAGCTCGGTATTCCAGCTATCGCCAGCTGGCTCACAGCGCAGGGCCGGGTTAAGCCAGCGGTGCATCAGCTCACGGTCAGTAATGCAGCGCTCTACCGTTGCGGCACTGGCGCGAATCAGGATGGACTGCTCATAAACTTGGGGGGAAGGCATCAGGAGGGGGCCTATTCGACAGGATCGCTAACCCAGAAAAAGTCAGCAATGCTGCCTGCTCCGGCCGCTATCGCTTCCTCTGAGGGATTCAAAATCACGCTGTAATGCGTTAGGTCGTCGCCCAGCCGCCGCTGCACGCGATTGGGAATGCCAAAGTCGTAGACGATATGGCCTTCTCCCACTAGGGCAATCACCTGAGTTTCAGGATTCGCTTGAGCAAACTCGGCCAGGCTCTCTGCCATCGTCTCATCCCAGACCACCTGGGCAGCAAAAAAGTTATCTAAATCAAAGCCGCCGTGAGGACCGCTGTGCACGGTTAGAATATCGCTCAAGAAGGCCCGGTAGGCCGCGTCGGTCGTGTCTATCTCTGCCAGCGGTGGAATGTAGCGCAGGTCGCTGTCAGTGAGACTTGAGAGCCCTTCGCGAGCTACTTGGCTAGTGATTTCAGCCGGGGCATTCAGCGCAATCAGCGGAATCTCATGCGTTTTGGCATAGCGCACGATCGGTGCATACAGCTCCCAGGGGTAGCCCCAGCGGGTCTCATATTCGGTTTGAGCTAGCAGCTCTGCTTCGCTGATATCGCCAGCAGCGTAGCGATCGAGCACTGGCTGAAACGGCCGCTGAAACATTTCTAGACCGATAGCAAGGTTGGGGTTGCGCTGATGCAGGGCTTGGATAATTTCTAGCTGAGCTGCATGGTCAGCAGCGCTGGTATGGGTTTCGCCTAGATAAACGATCCGAGCCGCTGCGATCGCGCTCAAGATATCGGCCGGTACGGCTATCTCAGCCGTTGATTCAGAGACGGGCTCAGACAGCGAACCAGACTGCACCTGCCCCAGCGGCTGACAGGCAGACATGATCATCAGCACCGCACTCAAACTGCTGATCCAAAAAAATGGCCCCATTGCCCAGTAAGCTCCTTTGTCGCCTTGTCAGCATCGCCTTGTCAGCAAGTCAGGCTGGCGCTAACGCTTGGGCGACTCCAGG
>JAAHIA010000100.1 GCA_010671975.1 Leptolyngbya sp. SIO4C1
TCAGAGACATCGCCGCGCACAATTACGGTCACTCGACCGCTACCAATCTTTTCATAGCCTACTAAGGTAACCCGAGCTGCCTTCACCATTGCGTCGGCGGCTTCTACCACTGCGGGGAAACCTAAAGTTTCAACCATTCCTACTGCGATTGCCATTGCTCTTTCCTTAAAACGATTAACACACCTAACTTGCTATCTCCGCACTTTGCCCACGCTTAGCACCTACGTTCGAAACTGCTCAACGGCTTCGGTGTAGCGAATGGGCAAGACAAACTCCAAGTTTTCGTGCGGACGAGCAATGATATGGGTCGACAAGACCTCACCGCCGTTAACGCGCTTAGCAGATTCGATGCCGGCAGCAACAGATGCCTGCACCTCGGAGACATCGCCCCGGACAATCACGGTCACACGACCACTTCCAATCTTTTCGTAGCCAACTAGCGTAACTCTAGCAGCTTTTACCATCGCATCAGCGGCCTCAACAACCGCAGGGAAGCCCCTGGTTTCGATCATTCCAACGGCAATCGGCATCGTCGTAATCTCCTAATAAAGCAGACTTTTAAACAGGTGCATTCCTGATAGAAAAAACGCTTAAAGGGCAGCCGTTCTTAATTGAAAAAAACGGTGCTATGAACGTCTTTTTTCTACCTTGAAAGCATGAAAGCCCGCATAACTCTATTACCAGTTCTCAGAATACGAGGGGCCATGCCGTTTGACAATATAAGCTGCAATGATTGTTGCTAATGTTAAGCATTATTAAAACTCATGTATAAATTTGTGTCCTGCCTAGCGGAAGTTCACAATTGTGGCAATGCTGCTGTGCCTGAGTATTTTTACTTAATGGTTTCAATTGTTTTCACCCGGATTGACGGCTAGATTGACGGTTCTAGACCGGTTGCTGCTTAGCTAGCTAGCTACGGTTGCTTCAAATTTAGCGAGGGTTTAGCGACAATCGACCAAATCGGACTTTTAGCGGTTCAGACTTCAGGTAGTATAAAGAAATGTAAGTAGTCTGAAAGGCTCTCCTAGAGCTGAGTTTCTACGGATTACGCTGAGGATTAGTTACGATTTGTAAACCTTAAAGCTTGGCTTTGAGCCTGGCAGTCTTGCGTTGCTTTTTTAGCGTCTTCTAGCTGACTCGATAGTTCTTTCTCTAGCCACTGCGACGCCTCTTTGATAAGCAAGTGACAACAATGATTCAAGCCTTAATTCAATCTAGCTGGTTAATTCCGCTATACAGCCTGATTGGGATGCTGCTATCGCTGCCTTGGGTAGCCGGCATGATATCCCGGACGGGTCCTCGGCCAGCGGTTTACATCAACCTGTTGATGACGCTGCTGTCATTTGTGCACGGCACTTTAGTCTTTGTCGGCATCTGGAACCAGGGAGGAACAGAAGTCGGCTTTCAGTGGCTACAGGTCGCTGATTTAGCTCTGTATTTCAGGCTAGATTTATCCGTCCTCAATCTAGGACTGTTGGAGCTGATTACGGGGCTCAGCTTTTTGGCTCAAATATTTGCTATTGGCTACATGGAAAAGGACTGGGCCTTAGCGCGCTTCTTTGCTTTGATGGGGTTCTTTGAGGCGGCGATGAGCGGCGTTGTCCTCAGCAGCTCGTTCTTTTTGGCCTATTTCTTGTTAGAGATGCTGACGCTATCGACCTATCTGCTGGTGGGCTTTTGGTACGCTCAGCCGCTGGTGGTAACCGCCGCTAGAGATGCCTTTTTAACCAAGCGAGTAGGCGATGTTTTGCTGCTGATGGGCGTGATTGCGCTTTCGACTTGGGCCGGTAGCTTGGATTTCAACGAGCTGTATGAGTGGGTTAAGACGGCGGATTTAACCCCGCTAGCGGCGACGCTGCTGGGGCTAGCGCTGATTGCAGGGCCTACCGGTAAGTGCGCTCAGTTTCCCCTACACCTGTGGCTAGACGAGGCCATGGAAGGGCCTAACCCAGCTTCAATTTTGCGCAACTCGGTGGTGGTTACCTGCGGAGCCTATGTTCTCATCAAGCTGCAGCCGGTGCTGGTGCTCTCGCCTGTGACGCTGACGGTGCTGACGGCTATCGGGGTGATTACGGCGGTTGGGGCATCGCTGGTGGCGATCGCACAGATTGATATCAAGCGAACTTTCTCCTACTCCACCAGCGCCTATCTGGGGCTAGTGTTTATTGCAGTCGGCACAGAGTGGCCAGGCGTCGCCCTGATGCTGCTGTTTACTCACGCGATCGCTAAGGCCCTGATCTTCATGAGCGTAGGCAGCATCATTGTCACCACGAACTGCCAAGATCTTACGGAGATGGGAGGGCTGTGGTCAAAGATGCCCGCCACGACGCTGGCCTACATGGTTGGGGCAATAGGCATGGTCGGTGCGCTGCCGTTTGGCGGGTTCTGGGCTTTGCGACTAGGCGTTGATTTTCTCAGCTACGAGCATCCAGTGCTAGCAGGCATCTACCTGCTGGTCAACGGACTGACTGCCTTTAACCTAGCGCGCGTATTTCGGCTGGTGTATTTAGGCCCGGTGCTGCCAAAGGTGCGACGCGCGCCGGAGGTCAACTGGATGATGGCGCTGCCAATGGTGACTTTAGCAATTTTTGTGCTGATGGTGCCGCTGGTGATGCTGCGGATGTCGCTACTGCCGCCGCTGGCCTATCTCAATATTCCGTTAACGACGCTCTTGATGCTGTCTGGTTTTGCTGGGTTTACCGCTGGGTTTACGGCCCCGCTCAGTAAAGTTTGGGCGCGGTCAAGCCAAAAGCCAGTCCGCGTCTTTCAGGATTTGCTGGCCTATGACTTTTACACCGAGCGACTCTATCGCCTCACCATTGTCTTTTTAGTGGAGCAGCTATCTCGCATCAGCAGCTGGTTTGATCGCTACGTAGTAGACGGTGCGGTTAACTTTGTGGGCGCGGCCTCACTGCTGGGGGGAGAGGGCTTGAAATACAGCATTTCAGGTCAGTCGCAGAGCTACATTCTGACCATTGTGATTGGTGTAGGGCTGCTCAGCCTGTTGATGACTTGGGCCATGTGGTAGAGGAGATCTCAATGCTCAGTACGCTGCTATTGATTCCATTTCTAGGCGCCATTTTAATTAGCTGCTGGCCAACGGCGCTGTCAGCAGTGCGAGCGCGGCGGCTAGCACTAGGAACGCTGGCGATTAATCTAGGCTGGACGCTTTATCTGATTACCCAGTTTGACATTCAGACCGTCTCGATGCAGTTTCGCGAGTCGCTGGCCTGGATAGAGCCGCTAGGGCTCAGCTACGAGCTAGGAATTGACGGCGTTTCGCTGCCGCTGTTGTTTATTAACTCGGTGCTGTGCCTGCTGGCAATTTACAGCACGGGTGAAGACATTCGTCGCCCGCGCCTTTACTTTTCACTAATGCTGACGATTACTGGCGCAGTCGCCGGCGCGTTCACGGCTCAAAACCTGATTCTTTTCTTTATCTTCTACGAGCTAGAGCTGATTCCGCTATATCTGCTGATTGCCATTTGGGGCGGCGCTCGACGCGGCTATGCGGCAACCAAATTCCTCATTTATACGGCCTTCTCTGGCGTGCTGATTTTAGGTGCCTTTTTGGGCCTGACCTGGCTGAGCGGCAGCACCAGCTTTGACTATAGCCCGCTGATGGCCCAGGGGCTGACGCTGGCACAGCAGCTGATTCTCCTGGGGGCGCTGCTGGTTGGATTTGGCATTAAGATTCCGCTGTTTCCGTTTCATACCTGGCTGCCGGATGCCCACGTGGAGGCCTCTACGCCCGTGTCGGTGCTGCTGGCAGGCGTACTGCTCAAGCTGGGCACCTATGGCCTGGTACGGTTCTGCTTTGCGCTGTTTCCAGCCGCCTGGAGCGAGCTATCGCCTTGGCTAGCCTGGTGGGCCGTCATCAGTATTCTCTACGGCTCGCTAGCCGCGATCGCGCAGCAGGATATGAAGAAAATGGTGGCCTACAGCTCGGTTGGGCATATGGGCTACATTTTGCTGGCCTGCGCGGCGGCTAATCCAATCAGCATCTTGGGAACCGTCTTTCAGATGGTCAGCCACGGCCTGATTTCAGCCCTGCTCTTTTTACTGGTTGGCATTGTCTACAAAAAGACAGGCACCCGCGATCTGACGGTGCTGCGTGGACTGCTGAATCCAGAGCGCGGGCTGCCAATTACCGGCAGTCTGATGGTGATGGGCGTGATGGCCAGCGCCGGCATCCCTGGCATGGTGGGCTTTATTTCAGAATTTATTGTCTATCGCGGCAGCTTTGAAGCCTTTACGCTGCAAACGCTGCTCTCGATGGTGGGCACTGGCCTAACGGCGGTGTATTTTTTGCTGCTGGTGAATCGCGCCTTCTTCGGGCGGCTGGTGGTCAGCCCAGACGCAATAATTGGTCAGACGGATGTCGTTCTACCCTTGGTAAAATGGCGAGAACAAGCGCCTGCGGTAGTCTTAGCTTTATTGATCTTCGCCTTTGGGCTGAATCCTAGCTGGATGACCCGCTGGATAGAAACCTCAACGACTGCGCTAAGTCAGTCACCCACAGCCGCGATCGCGCTTGCTCGACCGACCTGCCCCGCTCAAGAGTGCCCACTATGACACAAACCGTGCCGCCAACCACCGACCTGCAACCCAAGTCTGTGCATCCGCTGTCTAACTATGTAAAGCGACTGCTGACCGGCGGAACGCTGCTGCCAGATACGCCGGATAACGTGCTAGAGGTGGTGGGTATTTTAGATAGCTATGGCGTGGTGTTAGATGCCTATTCTAAGAACCTGATCTACATCGCCGATCATCAGTTTCTAGTTTTGTTTCCCTTCTTTAAATATTTCAATGGCAAGGTGACGCCCGCAAAATGGTGGCAGCATATCTGGCACGATCGGCTGAACTTTGAATATGCCGAATACTGCATGCGCACAATGATGTGGCACGGCGGTGGCGGCCTCGATACCTACCTAGATTCGCCTGAATTTGGCAAAGCTTGTGAGCGGGCAATTCAGGCCAAAATCAAATACAACCCCGTCATGCAGGTATTGCACCGGCTATTTCCTGAGTTTTTGCCCGAACAGATTCGTCAGCTGGCCTACTACAGCGGACTAGGGCAGTTCTGGCGGGTGATGAGCGATATTTTTGTTGCGCTGGCTGAGAAATACAATCGCGGCGACATTACTAGCATTCCTCAGATTGTTGAGCATATCAAGGCAGGCCTGGTGGCCGATGCGGCTCGACCGATTTCCTACGCTGTTGACATCGATGCTCAGCGCTACGAACTGATTCCTGAATCTGCCGGCCTCACCTTCTTACCAGACACGGCGATTCCCTATGTTGAAGCTATTTTCTTTCGCGGTACGCCTTTTCTCGGTACGGTATCGTACAATGCCCAGGCACATCAGATTTCGCGCGATCAAAGCCGGTTTGAATATGGCGCACTCTATGCCGATCCGCTGCCAATTACCGGTGCGGGCATTCCACCGACGCTGCTGATGCAGGATATGTATCGCAATCTGCCAGACTACCTCTATCGGTTTTACCTAGCGCGTACCCGAGGCGAGCGTGACATTCGCGTCAAGATTTGCGCCACGTTTCAAAAGTCAATGTTTTGCGTTACCAATGCGGCACTGCTCGGGTTAATGCCTCACCCGGTGGACGCGACCAGCCTGCAAGCACAGGTGGAGAATCGGGCGTTTCTAGAAGGCTGGATGGATCGGCTGGCGACCTCGCGTCTAGAGGTGGTGCAGACCGACTAGCGCCACAGAAAGTCTAGGGTAAGGCTGAAGCCCGGAAGAATATATCTGCTGCGGCTAGCTGAGCGGGCTTATCTTGCCCTTCGACGGACCGAACAACAAAATCTGCGGTTAGATTGGCATTCTGTCGACCGGTTTCACCGCCTGTAGGGGCCATCATCAGAATCTTGCCTTTAGCATTGCGCACAAACTTAACATCCGGGTTGTGGCGACACTGATAGAATTCGTCATCGGTCAGTCGAAACATCTCATCCCGCATCCGCTCCACCCGTGAATTTGAGCAGCTAGCCAAAATTTGAACTTTGCAGCTGCTGCATCAAGTCCTCATGCGGATCAATCCTCAGTCGAGAACGATCGCTCGCAGCCTCATCGGAGCTGTGGGCTGCTGTCTGATTGGGAAACCAGACTTGGCGACTGCCGGCTGGTAAGGCTGACTGAGGCTGAGCGCTGAGCCAGATCAGCGGTCGCTCGGGCAGCGGCACCGCTACCTGAGATGGCTTAAAGGTAATTGCAGCTAGCGCCGTCAAAACAGCGGTGCGATCGCGCACAAAGTCTGTCTCGGCGCTCCAAAACTGAGCCGACAGCCCGCGATTCAGCGCGTAGCAGTAGAGCGAAGCGGCAACAATCACGGCTTGCTCAAAATGCTCCGGGGTCCAAGCTACTGCGGTGTCTAGCCCAATCAGCACGTCCTGGCTGCTGGTCAATTTCTCTAGCTCGCGCACGCGCAGTTCTCCGTAGCGAGCGCTGGTGCGCCAGTGAATGAGCCGGGTGGCATCGCCCCAGCGGTAGGGTCGCAGGGCGCGGGTCAGCCCCTCATTGCCGGCGTTGGCGCTGCGATCGCGCTGCCACTGCAGCCCAGATTCGTCTCCTAGCGTATCAACAATTGGACAGTGCGACAGCGGCAAAATCTGCGGATAGACAATGGCCTTAGCTTTGGCCTGCTGCTCGCGGCTGCACCAGAAGAGACCCAATGGCGCTGCTGTCCGCAGCTGCACCAACTGCCAGTGGTAGATGCCGCGCCGCTCGGTGGGGAGTTCATAGACCCAGCGATAGCGATCGGCAGGCGCAATCGCTGCAATTGCTTGCTGCGGCTGACGGCCCAGCCCAGACGGCACCCGCTCACGCACCTGCAGCAGCGACTTAGCCCGCCGGGTTTCATTTTCAACCTCAAGCGTCACTAGCAGCGCGCTACCGGCTGAAACTGGCAGAATTGGCTGACGGCGAACCGCTAGACCCTGTAGCGATCGCTGCGGCAAGATCGAGCCAATTGACAGCATCGCCATCATCACGCCGCTGATCACATAGAGCCAGCCTGCCATCGTATTGGTGGCTGCGCCAAAGAAAAACAGCGCCACTCCCAACAGTACCCAACCGCTATAGGCTGGCGTCACCCAGTGAGATTCCAGCCAGAAGGTGAGACGTTGAAAGAGACGCATGGCAGAGGTGAGTTGGACAGCCTCAAAGAGTATGCCCGCTGTGGAGAGTTTTGAATTCTAAATTTTGAATTCTGAATGCCCAGGCTTAGCGTTTTGCCAGCTTCTTCTTCGGCATTTTGCGCAGACGAATAGATTCGGGCGTGACTTCGACCATCTCCTCGGAGCTGATATATTCTAGCGCCCGCTCTAAGCTCATTTCGACCGGTGTCTGTAGCTGTACCAGCTCATCCCCGCTGGCAGCCCGATGGTTGGTAAGCTGCTTGGCCTTGCAGATATTGAGCTCAAGATCCTGCGGGCGGTTGTGCTCGCCGACAACCATGCCTTTGTAAACTTTCGTGCCTGGCTCAATGAAAAAGACGCCGCGATCTTCGGCATTTTTCAGAGCGTAGAAAGTTGCCACGCCTTCTTCAAAAGAAATCAGCACGCCGTTGCGACGGGTTTCTACCTCGCCTGACATCGGTCGGTATTCTAAAAAGCTGTGGTTCATAATGCCGTCGCCGCGCGTCAGGCGCATAAAGTCGCCGCGAAAGCCGATCAGTCCGCGCGCCGGTACGACAAACTCTAGCTGGGCGCGACCGTTGCCGGCCACCATCATGTCCTGCATTTCGCCCCGCCGCTGGCCTAAGCGCTCCATACAGCCACCCACGGCTGCTTCGGGCACATCCATCACCAGCTGCTCGTAGGGCTCACAGGGCTGACCGCTGACCTCGCGGAAGATTACCTGCGGCTGCGACACCTGAAACTCATAGCCCTCTCGGCGCATGGTTTCAATCAAAATGCCAAGATGCAGCTCGCCTCGACCCGAGACAGAAAACCGATCGGGCGAATCAGTTTCTTCGACACGCAATGCCACGTTCGTTTCTAGCTCACGCATCAAGCGATCGCGCAGCTGACGAGAGGTGACAAACTTGCCCTCTTTCCCGGCAAAGGGCGAATCGTTCACGGCAAAGGTCATCTGCAGCGTTGGCTCATCGACCTTAATCAGCGGCAGCGCCTGGGGGTCGTTGGGGCAGGTAATGGTTTCACCAATGTTGGCCTCTGAGAAACCAGCCACTGCCACAATATTGCCAGCAGAGGCTTCGGCAATCTCAACTCGCTGCAGCCCCTCAAAGCCCATCAGCTTAGAAATCTTTGACTTAACGATGCTGCCATCTTCAGTGATCAGAGCTGCCTGCTCACCGGCGCGAATCATACCGTTGTGCAGCTTACCAATGACGATGCGGCCTAAGTATTCTGAATAATCTAGCGTGGTTACCTGCAGCTGCAGCGGCTTTTTGGGGTCACCGACCGGCGGCGGCACGTGCCGCAGAATCGCCTCGAACAGCGGCTGCATATCTTCTGACTCATCTTCTAGCTCAGCTCTGGCAAAGCCTGATAGTCCCGACGCAAACAGATAGGGAAAGTCGCACTGATCGTCGTCGGCCCCGAGCTCGATAAACAGATCGAGTACCTTGTCAACCGCGTTCATTGGCTCTGCCTGCGGCCGATCGATTTTGTTCACCACCACGATAGGGCGCAGCCCCTTCTCTAGCGCTTTCTTCAAGACAAAGCGAGTCTGTGGCATCGGCCCTTCATTCGCATCCACAATCAGAATGCAGCCATCCACCATGCCCAGCACGCGCTCAACCTCACCGCCAAAGTCAGCGTGCCCCGGCGTATCAACAATGTTGATCAGCGTGTCTTTATAGTGAACCGCCGTATTCTTCGACAAAATCGTAATGCCGCGCTCTCGCTCTAAGTCGTTAGAGTCCATGACGCAAGTTGGCACCTCTTCCCCTTCGCGAAAGATGCCAGATTGCTGTAGCAGCGCGTCGACCAGCGTAGTCTTACCGTGGTCGACGTGAGCGATGATAGCGACGTTGCGAATAGGAAGGCTCATGAGTTTGCCGTGGTGATGTTGCAGGTTGTACGTCTTACGTAAAAAACCTTAACAATTGTAGCGCAGTTATCTGAGTCCCTCACGCCAGCTTATTTTTTGTGGCCAACAGATAATATGAAAGGCGCTTGTCAGCTAGCGAACCCTTCTCTGCTGAGTTCGGTTCTGCCCACTTCAGAGCTTCTGCCAGGTTTGTTAGATTAGCAATACAGCTAGGGTGCAGTTTGAAGCACCGCTAAAGCTGAAAGTTTCGAGTGAGGGAACGCTGTGAATAATTTACCTGGCCAAGAGCCTAACCTGTTTAGGGAAGCGTCTGCTCAAGACAACTTGCTGCTGCGCTATGTGCAGTCGATGAATCCAGAAACCGTGGCTCAGCTGTCTCGCCCTGTGTCTGCTGAGGTGATGCAGGTGATGGAGCACAATATCATTGGCCTCCTCGGTGGGCTGCCCTCTCAGCATTTTGATGTGACGGTGACTACCAGCCGTGAACAGCTCGGTCGGCTACTGGCCTCAGCCATGATGAGCGGCTACTTTTTGAAGGGAGCAGAGCAGCGCCTAGCCTTTGAGCAGTCTATCTTTGAGGCTGACTCTATTGACGACAGCGATGCCTGACTGTGAGACCAAAATTGTGAGACCAAAATTGTGAGACCAGTTTGAATCAGCGATCGCGCCGTAAAGCAGACAGTGAGAGAATAGACAGCGAGAAAGCAAATAGCAAAACAGTGCAAAGCTCGGCAGGAGATATCTTGCCGAGTTTGCCGATTCAGACGCTGCGACAGTCGCTGCTGAGCTGGTATGCAGCCGCTGGGCGCGATTTGCCCTGGCGTCGCAGCCGCGATCCGTACGCCATCTGGATCTCAGAAATTATGCTGCAGCAGACTCAGGTCAAAACCGTGCTGCCCTACTACGAGCGCTGGCTACAGACCTTTCCTACCGTTGCAAGCCTTGCGGCGGCTGAGCAGCAGCAGGTGCTCAAAGCTTGGGAAGGGCTAGGCTACTACGCCCGAGCACGCAACCTGCATCGCGCTGCGCAGCAGGTAGTGGCTCAGCATCAGGGTCGGTTTCCCAAAACGCTGGCAGAGGCAGTAGCGCTGCCGGGCATTGGCCGCACGACCGCAGGCGGTATCCTAAGCGCAGCGTTTAATCAGCCCGCTGCCATTTTGGATGGTAATGTGAAGCGGGTGCTGGCGCGGCTAACGGCGCTAGCTGAGCCGCCTAGCAAAGCGCTGAGCTGGCTTTGGAGCCTGTCCGAGCAGATTTTAGATCCCGATCAGCCGCGAGCCTTTAATCAGGCGCTGATGGATTTGGGGGCAACGCTCTGCACGCGACACAATCCGGCCTGTTTGCTCTGTCCCTGGCAGCCGCACTGCGCGGCCTATGATCAAAACCTACAGTCGGAGCTACCGATGTCTGAAAGCCGAGGCCCGCTACCCCATAAGCAGATTGGCGTTGCCGTCATCTATGGCGAAGACGGTCGCATTTTGATTGACCGCCGGCGGCAGGAGGGGCTGCTGGGCGGCCTATGGGAATTTCCGGGGGGCAAAATTGAGCCTAATGAGACGGTCGAGGACTGTGTGCGCCGCGAAATCAAAGAAGAGCTCGGCATTGACATCGAAGTGCAGCAGCGGTTGATTACAATTAATCATGCTTATACGCACTTTAGAGTGACGCTCAACGTGTTTAACTGTCGCTATCTGAGCGGTGAGCCCCAGCCGCTTGAATGTGACGAAGTCAGATGGGTGACGCTGGATGCGCTTGACGACTATCCGTTTCCAAAAGCTAATGGACAAATCATTGGGGCGATTCGGCAGCAGCGATCGCGCCTGCCGCAATCGTGATTTGCCCCAATCGTAAAAAGTCATCGAGCAGACTACCCAATCCATCGAAATCCCATTAGAATCTGACGCATCGCCTCCTCGAAAGCCTCCAGAGCATGTCAAGATCGGTGGTCAATCGCATTCTGAAAATCCCTAACTGGGCAGCGCTGTCGCTGTTGATGAATGCTGTTCTTTTCATGACGCTGATCGCTACCTGGCAGAAAGATACCGATGTCGGTGAGCCGATGCTGCCACAGGCCAATGCGGCCGATGTGACGACACCGCTGGAGTCGGCGCTGCTTTCCACGGCTGTAGCCAGGCCCCAGGGGCTTACCTATCAGGAATGGGTTCAGCTTTTAGACAAGCAGATGCAGGCAATGACGGCTAAGCATCCTGACCATCTCACGATTTTACTCGGCGATTCACTGAGCCTGTGGTTCCCACCTGAGCTGCTGCCAGGCCGGCGGGTGTGGATGAATCAGGCAATTTCTGGCGAGAAGACGCAGGGGCTGCTCGCCCGGCTGCATCTGTTTGACCGCGCTGAAGTTGACACCATTTTCTTGATGATCGGCATCAACGATCTGATCTGGGGCCAGAGTGACGATCAGATCATTCGCAACTATCGCGAGATTATGCAATACCTCAGCCGCTACCATCCCACCACGAAGGTCGTGGTGCAGTCGATCTTGCCGCACGGCGCAGAAACCGCCACTTGGGAAAGCCGCGATCGCTTACTGGCGCTACCCAACAGCCGAGTGCGAGCAATGAACCAGTCGCTGCAGGTGGTTGCTGACGACTACGATGCCTACTATATGGATCTCTATCCGATTTTTTCAAATGGGGAAGGCAACCTGCGCCCCGACCTGAGTACCGACGGCTTGCACCTCAATCGAGAAGGCTATTTAGTCTGGCGCGCCGCGATCGCAATGTACAGCCAGGTAGAACTCCAATAGTGAGCGCGTCAGCGTTTCGGTAGACTAGGTAACTGACGGCCCGACAACCACGACTCTAATCAATATGGATACCAAAGCCTTTAAGCGAGCCCTGCACAAATCAGACAGCTACTACCGCAATCAAGGATTTGGCGAAAAACATCAGGTCGAAGGTCAGATGGCCTCCGAGTATCAAAGCAGCCTGGTGCAGCAGATTCGCGAGAACGGCTATACCTGGCAGCGCGGCGATGTCACTATTAAGCTGGCTAAGGACTTTGGCTTCTGCTGGGGCGTCGAGCGCGCCGTGGCCATGGCTTATGAAGCGCGGCAGCACTTCCCCAACGAGCGCATCTGGATTACCAATGAAATTATTCACAATCCTGGCGTCAATCAGCGGCTCAAAGACATGGCCGTGGACTTTATCGAAGTTAAGGCCGGTCAGAAAGATTTCTCGGGCGTTGCTGCCGGAGACGTGGTCATTTTGCCAGCGTTTGGTGCCAGCGTACAGGAAATGCAGCTGCTTAGCGATCGCAGCTGCACCATCATCGATACCACCTGTCCCTGGGTTTCAAAGGTCTGGAATACGGTCGAAAAGCACAAGAAAAAAGAATTTACTTCAATTATTCACGGCAAATACAAGCACGAAGAAACCATTGCGACTAGCTCCTTCGCCGGCAAATACCTCGTTGTGCTAAACCTGGCTGAAGCCGAGTATGTCGCTAACTACATTCTCAACGGTGGCGATCGCAGCGAATTTTTAGCCAAGTTCGATAGCGCCACTTCGGTCGGCTTTAACCCAGAGACCGATCTCGACTACATTGGCATCGCCAACCAAACCACGATGCTCAAAGGAGAGACCGAGCAAATTGGCAAGCTGTTTGAGCGCACCTTGATGAAAAAATACGGGCCGCAGGCGCTCAACCAGCATTTTTCTAGCTTTAACACTATCTGCGATGCCACCCAAGAGCGCCAGGATGCCATGTTCGAGCTGGTCGATATCGACCTCGATCTGATGGTGGTGATTGGCGGCTTTAACTCTTCCAACACCACCCATCTGCAAGAAATTGCGATTGAGCGCGTGCCCTCGTACCACATCGATGGCCCGGCTCGAATTGGGCCTGGCAATCAGGTTGAGCACAAGCCCCTGCACCAGGATCTAGTCACAACCCAGCCCTGGCTCCCGGCCGGGCCAATCACCGTGGGCATTACCTCTGGCGCTTCAACCCCCGATAAATCAGTGGCTGAAACCATTGAGCACATCTTTGCCATCAAAGCGCAGCAGCCAGCTGCCGTCTAAGCGCTATATTTTATGCTGTCAATTTTAATTCTGCCGTATACGCGGTTATACGGAGGCAGACTGGGTATCAATTAAA
>JAAHIA010000101.1 GCA_010671975.1 Leptolyngbya sp. SIO4C1
TGTCTGCTCTCCGTGCGGCACGCCGCGATAGATCATATCCACTTTGAGCGGCTGCACCGGCGGATGCTCTACGGCGCGAAAGCGCACATCAACGCCGCGATATTTGCCAGTCTCGGCAGTTAGCTTGGTCGTTACGGTTGGCGGCTGGTAGTCGTAAGAAACGCCGCGATAGGTAAGTTTCATAGTTTCGCCTCCTGAGGCAGTCTGCAATAGAGGCGCGTTCCTTCAGGCTTAGCCTTACTTCCGTCTCTCCAAGCATCCGGGCCGTCAATAAGCGCCTAGCTGCAAGCAGAGAGATGAACGATTTCTTATATCTGTATAATAAGATATGGTTTTTGAGATTTTTTACTTTCTTTACAAATATAAACACTATTACCCCCCTATCTCCCTATCTCTTCTACTTCCACTCCCTCGGCCCCATTCACCAGCGTCAGCAGCGGCCCAATCTGCTCCTGCCCGTTCAGCGCTAAATCGCTGTGGCACAGAAACACGCGCTCGGTGCTGCGGCCTAGCAGATCGCGCAGGATGCGCTCTAGCCGCGCTTCGTGCATCGTCTCGGTATCGGTGGCTGTGACGGGGTGGCCAGACCAGTCAGAGAGAAAGAGGGGGGCACCAAAAAGTTCGTCTTTACCCGTGAGCCAGCGAGGCGAGCCGGCATCTAGCCAAAACTGCCAGCGGTGAGTCAGGCGCTGCGCCCGATACTGGAAGACGGTCGCTAGGGTCACTCCCTGACGAGCTGCATCCAAAGATCTAGCCGGGTAGGGATTGGCTGCTACCGTACCGCGCTGCAGCAGCTCGATAAATCGCCCGGCTGGGCTAGGCTGAGTGGGGTTGGGCAGTCCACCATAGAGCTGCAGGCGGCCTTCTACTTCCCAAAAGTACTGGGCTGTCTCCATCAGCTCGCGCAGGGCTGAAAGCTGGTCGGCAGGCAGGTAGCTGCCGCGCCAGAGAAACTGCTGCACCGCTCGGTCTAGAAATAAAACAGGGCTGGCAATTAGCCGCTGCTGCCGCTGCTGCTGCTGCTGCGCTATCCACTCTAAGAGCTGCTGATAGGCTGTGGTGGCAGCAAAGCCCAGTCGATCCCAGCGGGGAAAGTTTTCTACCGGCAGCAGGTGCGGCTGCTCAACGTCGGGAACAAAGCAGTGATCGGCAATCAGCTCCGCTCGCACCGGGTCGATGCGAGTCAGCTCAAACCAAGGTTCCCCGGCGTCTAGCGTCGGCGACTGACTCAGCACTACGAGCATCTCAGCCACGGCGTCGCGATCGCACAGTCGCCCCAGTCCTGGGTAGACCAGCGTTAGCAGCGTCAGCAGGGCTCGCACCAAGGGCGAGCTGATCAGCGGTCGCTGATCGTTGAGCGACTCGATGGCGATTCCCTTGCTGCCTAAGATTTCAATCAGGCTGTAGCGCGCGATCGCGTCTAAGCCAGGGCCAATCACCGCTATGTCAGACGGGGCAGCCTGCCGCGCGTGAATCGCGGCAGCGATAAATTCGGCTACCTCCCGCAGCAGTCGGCCGCGCGTCGTCGCCTGAATCAGCCGCACCGACTCAGGCAGCTCAGGCAGCGCTAGCGGGTTAGTCACCCAGTCGACCAGGCTATCAGCCCAGGTGTGACCCAGCGCATCTGGGGCCGACTCGGGCAGCACTATCGGTTCGCAGCGCTCGGCCAGCGCTGCCAGCGCCTGCGGATCGGCCCCCACGCCTAGCCGCACCTTGCCCTGAGGATTGTAGGTAAAGGCGCAGGGCCGCTCGGCCGCCATGAAAACCTGAAAGAGGTCCGCTGCGATCGCCGGATATTCGTCCACGTCGTCCGCGAGAATCCCGCAGTAGTGCGCCTGTAGCCGTGCCTGATACTGGGCCTGAGGCAGCAGATGCCGCCAGTACAGCTCAGTCATAATGCCGTAGGTGAGCAGTCCGCGCGCCAAACACCAGCTGCGCCAGTCGAGCAGCGCTTGCCCCATTGCCTGCCAGGTTTCCGGGGGGGCGAGGTTGGGCGGCATTCCCTGCGTCAGCAGGGCCGGAATGTCCTCAGTTGGAATACCGGCTGAGGCTGCTAGCTGCAAAAAGTCGAGCAGGCGTCGCACCGTTTGCGATTCACGCCAGCCCTCAACCGCTAAGCTGCCGTCATTGAGCGGTGTCTGCCAAAGCTGGGTAGCCAGCAGCTGCTCATTCTCCGGTCGCAGCTTTAGCGGAAACTGAGCCTGCAGGCCGAGCGTCTCAACTAGCAGCGGCCAAAATAAAATTACCTCGCTTTGAATCAGGCCGGCAGGCGTGGCTGTGATGTGCGGTTCGCTATCTTTGAGCGCTGCGGCCAGTCGGTTCGCTAGCCCAATGCGGTTGTCGCCGTTGGCGGCTAGCACTAGCCAAGGCTGAGCGGCTGAAGCCGCCGCTGCAGTCTGCATCTGTAAAATCAGCCGATCGGTTTTACCGCTGCGGGTGGGGCCAGTAATCCAAAGTGAGGTCATGCGAAGCGTGAGGTATGGTAAGCAGCAGACAGGCTTTGAGCTGAAGTATTTAACCGGAGTATTGAAACTGAGGCAAGATTGAGCATGAAATGGTGGCTTTCAGGAACCGTTCTAGGCGCGGCGCTGCTAGGGACAGCTGTCGGCATTCTCCTGCAGAAGTATGGCGATGCTAGCGGTTGGATTGGCAGCCGACTGCGAGATTTAGGGCTCTATCACTATGCCTACTCGACCGTTGCGCCAATTCAGACAGCGACGCAGTCAGCTGTGGTGCCGCCAGAAGCGATGGGTCAGATGCGCCTGTTTATTTTAGCGGGCCAGTCTAACATGAGCGGCCGAGCTGAGCTGCCCGAGTCGTCTGCCTCTGCAGACCAGATTTACATGTTCGGCAATGACTATCGCTGGCACCTAGCCCAAGAACCGGTCGACAGCCCTGCCGGTCAGGTAGATGTGGTGTCCCTAGATGACAGTGCTGGCTATGGACCGTCGCTGGCCTTTGCTGAGCGGCTGCGATCGCTGCGTTCAGATCGGCCAGTTGGGCTGATTCCCTGTGCCAAGGGCGGCTCTTCAATCGCTGACTGGCAGCGCAACCTAAGCGATCAGAGTCTCTACGGGGCCTGCCTGAAGCGGGTGCGGGCGGCGGCGGCGATGGGGGAGATTAGCGGCGTGCTGTTCTTTCAAGGCGAAGCCGACGCGCTCGATCCTAAAGCGTTTCCATCGATGCGGCCAGCGGCAGAGACCTGGGCGACCAATTTTGAGCAGCTAGTCACCGACCTGCGGCAAGACCTAGCACAGCCCGACCTGCCGGTGGTCTATGCCCAGATTGGCGCGCTCCAAAATGCTGAAAAATTTCCCTATTGGGAAGTCGTGCGGACGCAGCAAGAGCAGGTCCAGCTGCCTCACAGTCGGATGATTACAACCTCAGATCTGGCGATGCCAGATTCGGCTCACTTCACTCAAGCTAGCTATCGCACCATTGGCGAGCGTTTTGCTGAGCAGCTCAACCAGCTGCTGTAGTAGCCCGGTGTTACGGTTTCGTTCTGGCGACGGCGCCCAAGCTATAGCGCTAAAAAGATAGCCAGCGGGCCTATCCGAGCTCGCTGGCTAAACTTATTGATATCTGCCAACCTAGCAGTTACGAAACAGACACTGCCACAACCATCAGACCCGCAACCAGGGCAGCCGCACCGATTCCCAAAATCACGTAGTTGCGCTTCTGTACTGCGTTAGGGGGCTCAGCCTCGTATACCTTAGGCTCTACCGCGAAGTTATTGAGGCGCCCGCCTTCTTCGGTTGTATATGGCATAGATGTAGTTCCTTGTTAACTGCATTTGACTCAGCTTAACAAAAGTTTGAGTAATTGCTTCAGTTTTGTATTAAAAAACTACACATTGGCAGAAAAATGTTCGTGACTTAGAAGACTCGGTCTGTCCAGCGGCGGAAGTTTTTCGAGCGGCGCACGTCGCATCCACAGCAGCAGAGTCGCTAGAGTGCGAGCCGCTAAAATATGGGTGAGCTGAATTCGGTATGCGGCAGGCGTGGGTTTTCTTCCAAAGGCATCGAGGGATTGGGTAGAGCGGGTTGCCGAGACTTGGGGCAGCGCTACCGGATGGGTGAAGCAGCGGCTGCCGGTCGACCAGGTGACGCAGACGGTGATGGGCTGGCTCAGCGTCGATGAAGCGGAAATGGCTAAAATTTTGGCCGAGGTGCGATCGCAGCTGCCCACGACCGAAGCGCTGCTCATCGGCAAGCCGCAGGCCGGCAAAAGTTCGATTGTGCGAGGGCTGACCGGCGTCTCTGCCGAGATTGTGGGGCAGGGCTTTCGGCCTCACACCCAGCATACTGAGCGCTATGCCTACCCGTCTGAGGCGCTGCCGCTGCTGATTTTCACAGACACGGTGGGGCTCGGCGACGTGGCTCAGGCTGCCGAAGAGATCGTGCAGTCGCTGACTACCGCGATAGATGGGGCGGCTCACGGAGCGCGCATTTTTATTCTGACGGTTAAAATCAACGACTTTGCGGTTGATGCCCTGCACCAAATTGCGCAGCAGCTGCGGCAGCAGTATCCTGACATTCCCTGCCTGCTGGCAGTTACCTGCCTGCACGAGCTCTATCCAGCCGAGATCGATCATCCAGACTATCCGCCCGCTGTAGAAGATATCCAGCGCTCGTTTGCCGCGCTGCAGACAAGCTTCGCAGGCCTCTACGATCAGGCGGTGATGATTGACTTCACGCTAGAAGAAGATGGCTATACGCCGGTTTTCTATGGGTTAGAAGCCTTTCGCGATACGCTGGCTGAGCTGCTGCCTGAGGCCGAAGCCAAAGCGCTCTATCAGCTGCTAGAGGAGCGATCGAGCGCGGCCGATCGGCTGGGCAACCTGTATCGCGACGTGGGACGGCGCTATATTTCTGCGTTTGCCATCATGGCGGCCACGCTGGCGGCCGTGCCGCTGCCGCTAGCCACAATGCCGGTACTGACGACGCTGCAGATTTCTATGGTCAGCGTTTTGGGACAGCTCTATGGGCAGACGCTGTCGCTGTCGCAGGCGGGAGGCGTGGTCAGTGCGATCGCTGGCGGATTTTTAGCTCAGGCGATTGGTCGCGAGCTGATCAAGTTTATTCCCGGCTTTGGCAGCGTCATTGCCGCCTCCTGGGCTGCGGCCTATACCTGGGCGCTCGGAGAAGGGGCCTGCGTTTATTTTGGAGATTTGATGGGTGGCAAAAAGCCCGACCCGCAGCAGATTCAGGCGGTGATGGAAGAAGCGTTTCAAGCGGCTAAGCAGCGTTTCAAGCAGGTTGGCTCTTGACGCTGCCAGGCGGTGCATGGATCACGTGCGGGCAGCGTCAATATTGCTCAAACGGGCTTGCTGCAAACGGGCTTATTGCAAACGGGCTTGCTTCCAGCCGGCATCGGTGCTCTTCAGTGGATGCACTGATCGCTCTCAGATAGAAGATTCGGGACAATCACTGATTGTGCCAAACCGATAAATAGATAAATTCTTATTAATTAAAGCTACATATATGTCTTTAGACAGACGACGTTAACGGTTGGCTATACGTTTGACAAACAGTATTTAAAGGGATGTATCTACGTAGTTTGTTCTCGCTCTGTTAAGAGGTACTACCGATAATGTCGTTGGACTCGATTCACGCGCTTTATGTTGAAGATTCTGTATCTGACTTTAAGCTGCTGCAGAGAGCTCTCACACAGGCTACGCTGTGTCAGGTTACGCTGCAGCAAATAGAACTCTTCTCCGACGCACTTGAGCTGCTGCTACAGGGCAACCAGTATGACATCATTCTGCTCGATCTCAATTTGCCCGATGCTCACGGGCTCGATATGTTGGATGAGCTGTATGCGATCGCGCCCCAGACTCCAGTCGTGGTTGTCACTGGCTTAGCAGAAGAAGCCTTAGCAGTTAAAGCCGCTATGAAAGGTGCGCAGGACTGTTTGATTAAGGGTAGTCACGTCATGCCGCCCTATGGTGATCGTAGAGTGGAAGGGGCTAATCATCTGGCACGGCTGCTGTTGTACAGCGTCGAACGCATACAGCTAGCGCGTCGCTTGGCCGACATTGAAGATCGCTATGTGCAGGAGCGAGAGCTGGCCCACATCACCTTACAAGCGATTGGCGATGCCGTCATCACCACCGATGCTACAGGGACAGTCCAGAGCCTTAACCCGGCTGCCGAGGCGCTTACCGGCTGGTCAGAAACAGAGGCTAAGGGCTGCGCCATCTCGACAGTTTGCTGCTTGATCGACCATGAGAAAGGCACACCGATTGCGAACCCAGCGCTGAAGGTGCTGCAGGAAGGTCGGCCCGCTTCAATCACTCAGCATCCCACGCTGATTGCCCGAGACGGTCGGGAGATCGCCATTAGCGACTCTGCCTCGCCGCTGCACTCTAGCAGTGGCGAAGTGGTCGGCAGCGTTTTAGTTTTTCACGACGTGACCGAAGAACGCGGGCGGGCGCAGCAGCTCAAGTGGCAGGCCTCGCACGATGCCCTCACCGGACTGTGGAATCGAGAAGGCTTTATGCAGCAGCTCAAGACGCTGCTAGAAAACACCGAATCAAGCAGCCATACCCACTGTCTCTGCTATTTAGACCTCGATAACTTCAAGATTGTCAACGATACCTGCGGCCACGCTGCCGGCGACGAGCTGTTGCGACAGATTGCAGCGCTGATGACGGCCGAAGTGCGCAAGTCAGACACGCTGGCTCGGCTCGGCGGCGATGAGTTCGCGATGCTGCTCTATGGCTGCTCTCTCGAACGAGCTGAGGAAATTGCCAATATTCTCTGTCGCGCCATCAGCCAGTATCGCTTTGTTTGGAATGACAAAATCTTCAAAATTGGCGTCAGCATTGGGCTGGTCGAAATATTAGAGCTGCAGACCAACACCGAGGCGATCATGCAGGTAGCCGATAACGCCTGCTACGCTGCCAAGCACCAGGGCAAAAGCCGCGTTTGTGTGCATCGTCCCAACAGCCAGCCGCTGCAGCAGCAGGCCATACAGGGGCAGTGGTTCAGCCGGCTCACCGAAGCCTTAGACGAACAGCAGTTTCAGCTCTACGTTCAGCGCATTGCGCCGCTGGCAGACCCCAGCCTGCCTCACCTTTATGAAGTGCTGCTGCGGCTAGTCGACGAAGCTGGCAATCTGGTCCTACCGTCTGCCTTCATGTCCTGCGCGGAGCGCTACAACCTGATCACGCGCATCGATGCCTATGTGATTGAAACCCTGTTTAAGCGCCTCAGCGGTCCCTTCACTGAGTTCAGTGACAGCACTATCTTTTGCATCAATCTGTCTGGTCTGAGCATCAGCGATGCGGCCTTCATTGACAACCTAGTCGACTGCTTCAGCCGCTACCGCATTAATCCTGAGCGCATCTGCTTTGAGATTACCGAGACTGCCGCGATCTCGAATCTGGCTATGTCTTCTCACTTTCTCAAGCGGCTGAAGTCGCTCGGCTGCTACTTTGCGCTCGATGACTTCGGTAGCGGTATGTCGTCGCTGGCCTATCTCAAGCATCTGCCGGTTGACTTTCTCAAGATTGACGGCACCTTCATTCGAGACATCGGCCGCGATGCGATTGCCTGCACGCTGGTGGAAGTGGTCAACAAGCTCGGCCATGCGATGAACCTGAAGACGATTGCTGAGCATGTGGCGGATGACGCCACGCTGGTGCAGCTAGAGCGCATTGGTCTGGACTATGTGCAGGGCTACGGCATCTCGCGCCCCCATGCCTGGCCCAGGCTGCCGCTGAGCGTCTAATCAATTAAGCGCTAACGAGTTGCTCAAAGCGGCTCACGGTGCGCTCAACTAGATCGAGGCTGGCCTGCCAAAACTGCGGCTGGGCAATCTCCTGCTGCAGGTGGGTGCGCACCAGCGCCTCGGCCGTCATTGCGCCGGTATCGCGCAGCATGGCCGTATACAGATTGTTGAAGTGCTCTCCGTAGCGCGACTGCTGGGCGTAGATGCCGAGGCTAAACAGATAGCCAAACAGGTAGGGATAGTTGTAAAAGCCTAGCTGAGCAATCGAAAAGTGCAGCTTGCTGGCCCAAAACATATCGTCATAGTCACACAGGCTGTCTTCATACCACAGCTGCCAGCTCTGGCGCATGAGCGTTCTTAGCTGGGAGGCGATCGCAAATCCCTGCTGCCGCGATTCAACCAGTCGCTGCTCAAACTCAAACCGAGCCGGAATGTTGAGTAAAAAGACAGCGGCGCTCTGCGCTTCCTGCCAGAGAATCTCCCGCTGCTGGGCGGGAGTTTTAGCCTGCTTTAGCAGCGCGTCGCGCACCAGCGTCTCAGCAAAGATGCTGGCGGTTTCTGCCAGCGTCATCGGATAGCGTGTCTGTCGCAGCGGCAGGTCGCGCATTACCCAGTTGTGCCAGGCATGGCCAAGCTCGTGCGCCAGCGTCATGACGTTGGCCAGCGTGCCTTCAAAGGTGATAAAGATGCGCGGCTGGCGCGGGTCAGCAAACTTGGTGCAGTAGGCCCCAACGGCGCGATTCGGCGTGGGCCGCGCGTCAATCCAGCCCTTTTCGGCCATCATGATGGCAAAATCGCCCATTGCCGGCGTCAGCTGTCGAAAGGCTGTGGCAATGAGCTCAAGCGCTCTCTCCCAGCTGATCTGTGTGGTTTCGCCGCTGGCCGGGGCCGGCGCTTTCAAATCCCAGGGTGCCAGCTGCGGGATGTCGAGCATCTGCGCCATGGCCTTGAGCGCTCGCTGACCGACGCTGCGCCGCGCGTAAGTGGTCTCCATGAGGGCGTTTAGCGTGGCCCGCTCAATCCCGTTTTGGTGACAGCTCTTGTCTAGATAGTGCAGGCTGCGCCGGTGCGATCGCTGCTTGGTTTCTTCTAGCCGCCAGCCGTTGATCGCATTCAAGATGGCTGCCACGGTTTCTTGTCGCACCACCCAGGCGTTGCGAATGCCTTGCCAAGCGGCGGCTCGCCGGTCGCGCTGCGGATGCCCGAGTAGATTCGAGGCCTGAGCCAGGCCCATCGTTTCGCCCTGAACGTCGCACTTGAGCGTACCGGCTAGCTCGTCATAGAGGTTGCCCCAGCTGTAGAGGCCGCTGACTGAGAGCCCGGCCACCAGGCTTTCTGCTGCGACGCTGAGTAGCTGATCGCTCAGCTGCCGACGATGGTGCAGCGAAAAAGACAGCGAGGCCAAAGCCGGATCGGCTACCAGCGCAGTGATAAAGGCCCGATCGACGCGCAGCAAAAACACGTCTAATGGCTTCATGGCCTGCTCCAGCTCCGCGCTCAGCTGCTGCAGCCTAGGCATGAGCTGACTGGCTGGCCGATCTTTGGCATCGACGCTCAGCGCCGTGTAGATAAAGGTGCGCAGGTTGCTCAGCCGCACCTGCAGCGGGTCGTACCGCTGATAGATCTGGCAGATTGCGGCCATCAGCGGGGCATAGTCCGACGCTGACAGAACAGCTGCCTCAGCCCGCTCAGCGAAAGGCGCACAGGCCGCAGCCAGCGGCTCGACCTCAGCCTGCAGTGCGCTCAGCTCAGCGGCAATTTGTGGGTCGGCGGTGCTGCTGAAAAACTGGCGATTGTCCCAGGTTTGCTGAAGCGACGGCATGACAGTTTCGGCAGGAAGAACAGTTTAATTACAGTTTTGATTATAGTGAGGCAATCAGTGGATAATGCCTCCTATGAGGACTGAACAGGGCAAGGTTTATCTCGTCGGTGCCGGTCCGGGCAGCGTTGCCTATCTGACCGTAGCGGCGCAAAATGCGCTAGCGCAGGCCGATGCGCTAGTTTACGATGCGCTGGTCGATCCGGCGCTGCTGGCGCTGCTGCCGCCCCGCTGCGACCCCATTCAGGTCGGCAAGCGCGGTGGGCAGCCAAGCACGCCGCAGGCCGACATTAATCGGCTGCTGGTGACGCTATCGCAGCAGGGTAAGACGGTGGTGCGGCTAAAGAGCGGCGATCCGTTTATCTTTGGTCGGGCGGCCGCCGAGATTCAAGCGCTCAAGGCAGAAAACTGCCCGTTTGAGGTCATTCCTGGTGTCTCTTCGGCGCTGGCGGCGCCCCTATTAGCGGGCATTCCGCTGACCGACCCGGTTATGAGTCACGGCTTTGGCCTGTTTACCGGCCACGATCTCGATGCCCTAGATTGGCAAACGCTCAGCCAGCTAGAGACGCTGGTCCTGCTGATGGGCAGCCGCCACCTGGCAGACATTTGTCAGCAGCTGCAGTCACACGGCAAGCGCGGGGATACGCCAGTGGCGATTATCCAGTGGGCTAGCCAGCCGCAGCAGCGGCTTTGGGTGGGTACGCTGCTCAGCATTGTGCAGCAGACAAAAGGGCAGCAGCTATCTCCCTGCGTTCTCATCATTGGCGAAGTGGTGCGGCTACGAGAGTTTTTGCAGCCGCCCGCTCGGTCGGCGCTAGCGCTAGCAGGCAAGACGGTTTTGGTCACGCGCGCCGCCGGTCAGTCTAGCCAGTTTACCCAGCTGCTGACGGCGGCAGGGGCCGCTGTGGTGGAAATGCCGGCGCTGGAGATCCGGCCGCCGAACGACTGGCAGCCGCTCGATGCGGCGATCGCAGCGCTGGCTACCTACGACTGGCTGCTGCTGACCTCGGCCAACGCGGTGAATTTCTTCTTTGATCGGCTGATTGAGGGCGGGCAGGATGTGCGATCGCTGGCCTCGCTCAAAATTGCAGTGGTGGGTAAGAAAACGGCAGCAGTGCTGCGGCAGCGGGGCTGTCAGGCTGACTTTATCCCACCTAACTATGTGGCCGATTCGCTGTTTGAGCATTTTCCATCGGCGGCCGGGCTGCGGCTGCTGTTTCCTCGTGTCGAAAGCGGCGGCCGCGACGTGCTGGTTAAAGAATTTAGCGCCCAGGGGGCTGACGTGACTGAGGTGGCGGCTTATGAATCGGCCTGCCCAGCTCAGATCGCTCCAGCGGCTGAAGCGGCGCTGTCAGCTGGTCAGATTGACGTCATTACCTTTGCTAGCTCGAAGACGGTACGACACTTTGCGCAGCTCATGCAGCAGCGCTTTGGCGATCGCTGGTCAGCGCAGGTAGAAACGGCTGCGATCGCTTCAATCGGGCCACAAACCTCGCTCGACTGCCGTGCCCAGCTGGGTCGAGTCGATATTGAGGCCCAAACCTATACTCTAGAGGGCCTTACCGCAGCGCTGGAGCAGTGGGCCGGAGCGCCTGTCTAATGGTCCAGCGTCGCATCTTAGGGCTTACAGGCGGCATCGCCAGCGGCAAGTCAACCGTGGCTAACTACCTGGCTGCGACCTATCAGCTGCCGATTCTAGATGCCGATCTCTATGCCAGACAGGCGGTTGAGCCCGGTTCACCGATTCTCGCGCTGCTGGTGCGGCGCTACGGTGAGACGCTGCAGCTGACGGACGGCAGCCTCAATCGGGCTCGCCTGGGTGAGATTATCTTTCACAAAGCCGCAGAAAAGCGCTGGGTCGAGCAGCAAATCCATCCCTTTGTGAGACAGCAGTTTGCTGCCGTTACCGCGACCTATCCGCTTGAGCAGACGCTCGTCTATGCGATTCCGCTGCTGTTCGAAGCGGGCCTCACGTCCCTCGTCACTGAGATTTGGGTGGTCACCTGCACCCCCGCACAGCAGCTAGCCCGGCTGATGGCGCGCAGTCAGCTATCGCTGGCCCAAGCGCAGGTCCGCATCGCTAGTCAGCTGCCGCTGGCTGAGAAAGCTGCCCAAGCTAGCGTTGTGCTAGATAACAGCGGCACCCGCGCGGCGCTGTTTGAGCAAATCGATCGACAGCTGCGTCACCCAGCCTGAGTCAGCCGCTGAGGCTAGCGCGGCGCGGCGATTGCTTCGGTCTCTCAAGGGAGCTGCTCCCATAGATTGCCAGGCCCAAATGTTACGATGGGCAATGCAGCAATTTTGAATGACTCATGGCAGAGAAACCTATTCTGAAAAAAGATCGCGACCCGAGCGATCGCAGTGCCTCCGATCGGCCTCGCAGTCGCGGCAAAGGTAAGGGCAAAGGCAAAGGCAAGGGCCGCAGTGAAGGTGAGAAGAAAGCGCCCGTCAATCCAGCCCTGATGCGCGGTCCTCGACCGGTCAAAAAAGCTGAGCCCGAGCCCGAAGCTGACGAAGCTGCAGCAGCTGAAGCCATGGCGGCCGATGCGCCAGCAGGGGAGGCCGATGTGCCAGCAGAGGAAACAGTCGAAGAGCCAAAGGCTGATGCTGAAGAAGTGCCTGCTGAATAGACGCTGAATAGACGCTGAATAGACAATGTTTTGCAATTGACTAGTCAGAAATAGACCTTTTAAGCAAGTGCTTAGCCTTTAAAAGAAAATTCCCCAGCGGGTGAGCTGGGGAAGACATCAGGGTGCATCTACCAATTAACTTTTCTAGTTAGCTTGCCAATATCAGGAGAAAAGACTGAGGGAAGATATAAAGTTTTAGACTAGCTGCTTTATCTAAGTCAAAATATAAGTTTGATAACCGCGTTCTATCGAAAATATGCTTGCTTTTTTTCAAGCCGCAACGACTGCTTTTTAGCGCTTAGTAGTGAGGGTTAGACCCTGTTTATCTCGCTTTAGCATAAAGGTTTCTGTCATATAGCAGCTGTGCGATGCGGCATTATTGCCCTGCTGGGCTGCTATTGAAATTAATCAAAAATTTAGCTTTTTTACATAGTTAGATTTTACCGCCAGCAAAATTGTCAAAAAAATTCCCCAGCGGGTGAGGCTGGGGAAAATTCAGGGTGCATCTACCAATTAAGTCTTCCAATTTAGTTAGCTTGATCAGGAGAAAAGCCAATGCTAATTCTGTAAAGCTTGAGCAAAGCTGGTTCATAAGAAAATCCCCAGCCGGTGAGGCCGGGGATGACATCAGGGTGCATCTACCAGTTAAGCTTTTCCCGCTTTAGCTCAGCAGTCAGGAGAAAATCACTGCTCAGACAATAAAAAGCCCTAAAGACTTTTTGAGAAAGCCGTCTCAAAGAGTGCCCATCGGACCGAGCGTAATTGTTCAGGGGGTCACGAAGGATCAGGGCTAAGAACCGTCTCAGGCAGTTGAGGAATCAGGCTCGGCATCATCTGCCCGAAACGCTTGGCACGCAGCGCCTGAATGAGGAAGGCCAACAC
>JAAHIA010000102.1 GCA_010671975.1 Leptolyngbya sp. SIO4C1
AGCCGATTGCCCAGAGCGCTGTGCGATCGCAATCCAGTCCGGCCACATCACCGACATCGCGCCTCAGATTAAAGCTACCGCTCGCCAGACGATTGACGCTGAAGGCAAGCTGGTCATTCCAGGGCTAGTCGATGCTCATCTGCATTTAGATAAAGCCCTACTGCTAGCACAGCGCCCGGCACAAACTGGCACTTTTCAAGAAGCGCTCACCGCCACTGGCAGCCTCAAGCAAAAGTTTACCGTTGAAGATATTCAAGCTCGCGCCCGCCGGGTCATCGAAGACGAAATTGCCTTTGGCACAACGGCGCTGCGCAGCCATGTAGAGGTCGACCCGATGCTGCAGCTAACTTCGCTAGAGGCGCTGCTGCCGCTCAAGCAAGACTATGCCTGGGGGCTAACGCTGCAGCTAGCCGTCTTTGCCCAAGAAGGCATCACCAATCAGCCGGGGACAGCGGCGCTGCTGCGCCAAGCCTTACAAATGGGCGGCGATTTGATTGGCTCTGCGCCCTATGTGGACCCCGACCCGGCGGCGAATATTCGCACTGTCTTTGACCTGGCGCAAGATTTCGACTGCGATGTCGATTTTCACTTAGATTTTCTGGATGACGATGCGCCGCTGCTGCTGCCCGTTGTCGCCGCCGAAACGGTGTGGCGCGGCTGGCAAGGCCGCGTATGCTTGGGCCACCTGACCCGGCTGGCAGGGCTGGCCCCCGAGAAACTTCAAGACATGGCGGCGCTGCTGCGCGAGGCAGACATTGCGGTGCTAGCCCTGCCGGCTTCTGACCTCTACATGATGGCGCGTCAAGATACGCACAATGTTCGTCGCGGCGTGGCACCGATTCAGCAGCTGATTGAGCTCGGGGTGACCGCAGGCGTGGCCACCAACAATGTGCAAAATCTGTTTACGCCCTTCGGCGACGGCGATTTGCTGAAAATTTGTACGCTGATAGCGCAGACGCTACAGCTGGGTACAGCGGCTAACCATCAGCAGTGCTTAGAGATGGTCACCACTCAGGCCGCTCGCGCGATTGGCCTGCAAGACTATGGCATCGCACCGGGCAAGTCAGCCGATCTGGTCATTGTAGAGGCGACGTCGGTTTCGGAGGCGATTGGCACAGCGCCGGTCGGACGCACGACGCTGAAAGGTGGGCGCGTGGTATCGCAAACGCAGGTACAGCGACAGCTATTGCCAGCTGGTTAGGGATTTGCTCGAAAATGTCTTGCTAGCTGACTTCAGCCTCACGGCGCTCGACGTTCTCTTCGTTTGGCACATCAGTCTTAATGCTGAGATGAGCGATGCCAGAGATGCCGATGCTGACTTCCAGTCTCACCCGCTCCGCATCTAGCTCCTTTTGCCTGACTTTATCGCCCGCTACCTGCAGCACATCTAACGCCTGATCGATAGCGGCGTGAATGGCTTCTTCAGTAATCTCTTCTGGCTGATTGCCAGTCATGTGAGAAACCTGATCGGCGACCTCGGTGCCTGCTTTTTCAATAGCGTCGGTGACTTTGTTCACAAATTCCTGTCCTTTTTGGGGAATATTATCTAGGGCCATGGTTTCAAAAGAATAGTGATGTTCTGAGTGCTAACTGTCGGCTAGCTTAATTCTCTTGACATAATATTGCTTGAGAATCTGCTAAAACACATCGCTCTTTAGGTCTGTATCGCAGTTGTGAATAAAATTGGGTATCCTATGAGCGCAAATTTTATCTAGTGTCTCAGGCATGGCGTCCCAGGCATGGTAGGTCTGTTCAGCTCTAATAAATTCTCACGGAGTGGTTATGATCGTAGACGAAGCGCGGCCAGCTGCTCCTAAGCAAGAGTCTGTCAGAGCGAAAATTTTGCCACCGCTGGTGACTGCAATTTGTTTGCTACAGGCTATCTTTCTAGGCGTTTTCTGGCGACAGCAGGCGACGGATATGGCAGCGGTCGAAGCTGTGACGGCGCAGCGGGTACAGGATCTACTGCAAGAAGAGATGCAGAGCGACATTGCCAAAATGGATACGGCGATGGAGGTACTGATTCGCGATGCTGAGCTGGCCGAGGCGCTAGCAGCGTTAGATCGGGCGCGACTTTCTGCGATCGCAATGCCCATTTTTCAGCAGTTTCGCAGCGAGCATCAGATCACGCACTTTTATTTTCATCGGCCAAACCGAGTCAATTTGCTGCGCTTGCACAAAGCGCTCAAAGGCGACTTGATCAATCGCAGCACGATCCAAACAGCTGAACAGACCGGACAGCCAAGCGCGGGTCTAGAGCAGGGACCCACGGGCAATCCGGTACTGCGGCTGGTCTATCCTTGGCGCAGCGGCTTCGCAGATACAACCGCTAGCGATCTGTTTACGCCGCCGCGCAGAGGAGAGCTGCTAGGCTACTTAGAGCTGGGCATCGAATTTGAAGATATCTCGCGGCGCATTCATGAAATTCTAGACGTAGAGCTGATATTGGCAGTTGACAAAGCCTACCTCGATCGGCAACGCTGGGCGGGCCGCAACCAAAAGCTAGGCCGACAGTCCGACTGGGAAGCTTATAGCAACCATGTGATTGTCGATCAGACAGTGGCAGCGATTCCAGCTGCAGTCGCCGACAATATTGATCGGCTCGATGCAGCCGTCACAGACACCGGCCGCCTCAGAATTAGCGAAAACGGACAGACCTATCAGGTACTGTTTTTGCCCTTCAATGATATTGACAATCGCGAGCTGGGCTATGTGATTGCGCTTAAAAACATTTCCGCCGACGTGCAGCAGGTTAGGCAGACGGTGCTGCTGGCAATTATCTCGACCGTTGGGATTGGGGCTAGCTTAGTGGGCTTTTTCTATGCGTTTATTGGCAGAGTGGAGCGGAACTTAAACGAACGAACGCATAAGCTGGCGCTCACGACCGAGGCGCTGGCTCACTCTAAGGCGGAATTAGAAGCTTACAGTCAAACGTTAGAGCAAAAAGTTGAAGACCGAACTCAGGCGCTACGCAGCAATAATCAGACGCTGCAAGAGACCTTATCAACGCTCAAGGCGACCCAGGCCAAACTCATCCAGACTGAAAAAATGTCGAGCTTAGGGCGATTTGTGGCGGGCATTGCGCATGAGATCAACAACCCTATTAGCTTTATTACTGGCAATATCCAGCATGTGCAAAACTACCTTGAAGACTTATTCAAGCTGCTAGCGCTCTACCGCCAAGCCTGCCCCAACCCAGCCGCCGAGCTACAGACGGCTTTAGCAGAAGCCGATATTGAGTTTTTGCAGCAGGATTTGCCAAAGACGGTGCAGTCAATTCAAACCGGCAGCGATCGCATTCGCGATATCGTGCTGTCGCTGCGTAAATTTTCTCGGCTAGATGAGGCGAGCTACAAGGCAGTCTCACTGCATGAGAACCTAGACAGCGTACTGCTGCTGCTGCAGTCCCGCCTGCAGGCAACGCCGCAGCGACCCGAGATTCAAGTTCAAAAGGACTATGAGGCACTGCCGTCTATAGACTGCTATGCCAGTCAGCTGAATCAGGTGCTGATGCATTTAATCACCAATGCAATCGACGCCTTAGATCGGTGGGAAAGCGGAGAGTCTGATCGGGCCGTGCCGACGCTGGCGCTGCGTACCACCTGCCAGGACGGCTGCATCATCGTTCAAGTAGCCGATAACGGCCCAGGCATTTCTAGCGCAGTTCAGCAACAGATCTTTGACCCGTTTTTTACGACCAAGCCAGTTGGGCAGGGCACCGGGCTGGGGCTAACCGTCAGCTATCAGATCATTCACGAACAGCACGGTGGCCGACTCACCTGTGAGTCAACCCTCGGTCACGGCAGCGTGTTCACAATTGAGATGCCGATATGCCAGCCAAAAGTACCCAGCTGGGTGCCGCAAGCCTGACTGCGGCCCGCCTATAGTTGAATCAACCCGTGGGTGCGGTGCCAGCATCGCGATCGCGACTAGACAACAGGTGCGATCGCGATTGTCTTTCATGCTTGATTCTGTTTACAAATCTGTTCTCGCCAACCTCTGGAGGAGTTTTTTATGAGCGATCGTCGCCAGGAAGCCTACGCTATTCGCCTTGAGGCGGCTGAGCTAGCCAGAAGTCGAGACTATCCGACGCATCATGCCAACGGCGATGAGCAGCGGTATGCGAACGATCGGTACTTCATGTCCTTTACTAAAGGGCTACCGCACGACCCGCACACCGGCCTGCTGGCGGAGGCGCAGGATTTCGTTGAATTTCGTCGGGCGATTGACGATGGCTTCATCGATCCGTTCACCGATCGGGTGCGGCACGGGGCTCGGTACAAAGTTGAAAACGGTGCAGTGGTGCCTGAGACCGACGCTCAGCTCACCCAGAGCTTCCGCCAGTGGGAAGCGCCGACTGCTGGAGTGGTCTACGAGCTGCAGGGGCCAGACTGCCAGGCCGTGACCATGCCGCCGGCGCCGCCACTGCTCGCTAATAACCAGGCCAACCCGGAGCTAATTTTTGAGCTATCTGAGGTCTATGAGCTGGCGGTTCTGCGCGATCAGCCGTTTAGCGCTTTTGAAACTGGTCAAGCCACCTCCCAAGTGAGTGGCGCAGTCGATCGGCTGAATGCGCTGGGCTATGTTCAAAACCAAACCGGACGGCCTCGCAAAGTAGGTTCTCAGGGTAAGTTAGATGCCCAAACCGTGTTTCGCGGCTCTTCGCCAGGCGTTGAAGTTGGTCCCTACCTCTCTCAGTTCTTGCTCATTGGCAACCCCGATCTCAGCGGTGGCAGCAGCGTCGCTGACGGTCAGATTACCTACGGTGCGCTGCAGATCGATCAGCGCGTGCCGGTGGCAACACCAAAGCGTGACTACATGACTGAGATGGCAGACTATGTGCTGGTGCAGCGCGGCATCCAGCGTCCAAGAGAGAGCTACGTGCCCGCCCATCCAGATCCGGCCAAAGCCTTGAAGCGCTCGGCCCGACGATTTATCTCGACGCCGCGCGATTTGGCTACCTATGTGCACTACGATGCGCTCTATGAAGCCTATCTGAACGCCTGCATCATTCTGCTAGGCATGGGAACGCCGTTTGACCCGGGCTTTGATCATCTCTCTGGGGTTGGCGCAGCGGCAGGCATGGCCGCTACCCGCCGTCACGCAGGCGGCTTTGCCCTCTACGGCGGTCCGCATATTCTCAATCTGGTCACCGAGGTGGCTACTCGCGCGCTCAAGGCAGTGCGTTTCCAGAAATTTAACAGCCACATTCGGCTGCGGCCCGAGGCCCTAGCGGCGCGGGTGGAGCTGGTGCGACTGGCTGAGGAGAAGGGCTGGCTAGGGCAGGATCGGGTGCCCGATACGCTGGTGCAGCATATAGGAGCTTATAAAACAGCGCTAGACCAAGCCGGCACGCTGAACGCGCTGCGGCAGCTGGCCCGCGACAATGGCGCAAGTGAGACCTACCTGCTGCCGATGGCGTTTCCCGAGGGATCCCCGATGCACCCGGCCTACGGCGCCGGCCATGCCACCGTGGCTGGGGCCTGCGTGACGATTCTCAAAGCTTTCTTTGATACCAGCGCGGTGATGGCCAAAACCCAAGATGCCGTCACGTTCAAGCGCTATCAGACAGGCGATCAGCCGATTGCCTTCCGCGCGCCGGCGCTGCCTGAGGCTCATGACCAGGTGGTGCCTGACTGCAACCTGGTTGCGTCTACGCCAGATGAGTTTCTGACGCTGGAGGGTGAGCTGAATAAGCTAGCGGCAAATATCTCAATCGGTCGCAACATGGCCGGGGTGCACTACTTTAGCGACTATTACGACAGTCTGCGCATGGGCGAGCAGATTGCCCTGGGGATTTTAGAAGAGCAGGCATTGACCTACGCCACCGATCCCTTTGTGCTCTCAGTGCCGACCTTTGATGGTGACGTTGTGAGGATTGGCCGCCGATGAATCGCTTACCCCGTCGCGCTGTGAGCGTACAGCCGCCCCGCCGGGGGCGGGCCGCCGGTCGGGCGCAGCCGCTGATGACGATTGTGCGCCAGCGGCCGGCTCGCACCGGTCAGCCGATGCGAGCCGTTGAGCCGCCCGAGCCGCTACCACCAGACTGGGTAGCCGCTTACCGGCAATGGCCCCGCCTGTTTGCGCTGCGGCCTGTGCAGTGGCTGGCGGTGCTCGTGGCTCTGGTTGGCCTGTCATTTTTGGCCGGGCGGCTGCTGTAAACGCTTTGCTGCTCAGCCTATTACACTGACTGAGCTATCGAGTCGCCCATAGTTCCGTTTATACTTCCACAATGGCCCCGCCGCTGTGGAAGTTGTTTTTTGGCTATAGGACAGTTTCTCTCACCCATCGTCTCACAGCCCGTCAGAGCCACCGCCGGGCTCACAGCCACTTACGGACTCGCAGGCTAGGCACCGTCCTATGGACCTCCAAAAAGCAAGTCTGTCGCCTGGTAGCCAGCACCGCCGGCCAAGCCTAGTCGCCGGCAGCCCCCAACATCCAAACTCCCCCCATGCTGCAACTCCAGCCAGAAACCCTCAGTAATCTCGCCGACCTCGAGTCGCGCGAATGGCTAGTGACCAACGGCATTGGCGGCTACGCCTGCGGCTCTGTCTCGGGGCTGCTAACGCGCCACTATCACGGGCTGTTGATTGCCGCGCTGCAGCCGCCGCTGGCGCGAACGCTGCTGCTGACTAAGCTAGATGAGCAGGTAGAGACCGCCAGCCAAACCTATGCGCTACAGACCGATCGCTGGGCCAACGGCGCACTGACCTCGCTGGGCTATCGGCTCATTGAGCAGTTTCGCCTAGAGGGCACTGTGCCGGTTTGGACCTATGCCTGCGGCGACGCGCGCTTAGAAAAACGCATTTGGATGGCGCCGGGCGCAAACACCACCTATGTGCAATATCGCCTCGTCTCCGCCAGCCAGCCGGTCACGCTGACGCTCAAAGCGCTCGTCAACTACCGCGACCATCACAGCCACACCCAGGCGCAAGACTGGCAGATGCAGATCGAGGCTGGGTCAGACGGCCTCAAAGTTCAAGCCTTCGACGGGGCGACGCCCTTCTACCTGCAGCTGCCTGGGGCCGCCGTAGCGCTCGCCCACAGCTGGTATCGCGGCTATCACCTAGCGGTAGAAGCGTATCGCGGCCTCTATCCCTACGACGATCATCTGCATGCTGCCACGTTCACCGCCAGGCTAGTACCCGGGCAGCCCCTGATGCTGGTCGCCAGCACCTCACCTCGCCCAGACCTAGACGCCGCGCTCAGCCACCGACAGCAGTATGAGCAGGCCCTAGTCGAGCGCTGGTCGGCCAGCCTATCGCAGCCATCGCCAGCCTGGCTCAATCAGCTGGTGCTGGCCGCCGATCAGTTCATTGTGGATCGCAGCGTTGCCGGCCAGCCGGGCAAGACCGTCATTGCCGGCTACCCCTGGTTTACTGACTGGGGCCGAGATACGATGATTGCGCTGCCGGGGCTGGCGATCGCAGCCAGTCGACCTGAAATTGCCCGACCCATCTTGCGCACGTTTGCCCAGTATCTCGATCGCGGCATGCTGCCCAACGTCTTTCCCGAAGCCAGCGAAACGCCCGCCTACAATACGGTCGATGCAACGCTGTGGTACTTCGAGGCAGTGCGTGCCTACTACCAGGCCACGCAGGACCGAGCGCTGCTCGCCGACCTCTTCCCCGCTTTAGTTGATATCATCGACTGGCACCGGCGCGGCACCCGCTACCAGATTCACCTCGATAGCGACGGCCTGATCTATGCCGGTGAGCCAGGCGTGCAGCTGACCTGGATGGATGCCAAAGTTGACGACTGGGTCGTGACGCCGCGCATCGGCAAGCCGATTGAAATCAGCGCCCTCTGGTATCGAGCGCTCACCAGCCTGACCCTGTTCGCCCAAATTTTAGAGCGGCCAGCCGACCCCTATCAGCAGCTCGCAGCTCAAACCCGACAAGGCTTTCAGCGCTTTTGGCAGCCCCAGCGCGGCTATTGCTACGATCTGCTCGATGGCCCCACCGGCCCCGATGACGCCCTCCGGCCCAACCAGATTTTTGCCGTTTCACTGACGCCTGACCTGCTGCCCGCCGCCCAGCAAAAGGCCATCGTCGATACGGTTGCCCAGCAGCTGCTCACCCCCTACGGCCTGCGATCGCTGGCACCCGACCACCCCAACTACCACAGCCGCTACGGCGGCGATCGCCAGCAGCGAGACGGCGCCTACCACCAAGGCACCGTCTGGAGCTGGCTGATCGGCCCGTTCGTCCAGGCCCACCTCAGCGCCTATCGCAGCCCAGCTGCCGCCCGTCAGCTGCTACAGCCCCTAGCAGATCATCTACGCAGCGGCTGCATTGGCACCCTGAGCGAAATCTTCGACGGCGACCCGCCCCATCTGCCGCGCGGTGCTTTTGCGCAAGCCTGGAGCGTAGCCGAGGTGCTGCGTGTCTATCGGATGAGTGTGTCTTGCTCTGCTTTGGGAGAGAGAGGTGGGGGAGATGGGGAGGACTTTTCTCCTATCTGAGACAGAGGTACCTAAAATCTAGAATTCTATGCTTTCTGAACACCAACGACTTAACGCAGCCCATACCCAAAATATGCCTTGGAAAAAATGGGGACCCTACCTGAGCGAGCGGCAGTGGGGCACCGTGCGAGAAGACTACAGCGCTAGCGGTGCCGCCTGGGACTATTTCTCTCACGCTCAGTCTCACGCGCGCGCCTACCGCTGGGGAGAAGACGGCCTGCTGGGCATCAGCGACGAAAAGCAGCGGCTCTGCTTTGGGCTAGCCCTGTGGAATGAGCAAGACCCGGTGCTCAAAGAGCGGCTGTTTGGGCTGACCGGCAATCAGGGCAACCACGGCGAAGATGTGAAAGAATATTACTTCTATCTCGATAGCACGCCGACCCATTCCTATCTGAAGGGACTCTATAAATATCCGCAGGCTGCCTATCCCTACGCGCGTCTGGTTGAAGAAAATCAGCGCCGCAGCCGCAGCGAACCCGAATTTGAGCTGTTGGATACCGGCATTTTTGATCAGAATCGCTACTTCGATGTGTTTGTCGAATATGCCAAAGCGACCCCAGAAGACATTTTGATTCAGATTACCGTGATCAATCGCGGCCCTGAACCAAAACCGCTGCATGTTTTGCCGCAGCTGTGGTTTCGCAACACCTGGTCTTGGGCAGCTGAGGCTGAGAAGCCGCAGCTAAAGGCAGTTGATCAGCCGGGCAACTTTAGCGCCGCTGTCGCTAACCACCCGGATCTGGGAACGTACTGGCTCTACTGCGATCGCATTGCTAAGGCATCGCTGCTGTTTACCGAAAACGAGACCAACTTTCAGCAGCTGTTTGACGCCGAGAACAGCTCTCCCTATGTCAAAGACGGCATTCATGCTCGCGTCATTCACCAGCAGAAAGCGGCCGTCAATCCAGCGCAGACAGGCACCAAAATGGCCGCTCACTATCAGCTAACGGCGCAGCCAGGTGACGCCTACCGACTGCGGCTGCGGCTGTCTCGTCAGCCGCTAGCCCAGCCGTTTGATGAAGCCTTCGCAACCGGTGTGCAAACCCGCCGTCGAGAGGCCGATGACTTCTACCAGCAGCTCTCTCCCTGGCCGCTCACCGATCAGCTGCGCCGCGTACAGCGCCAGGCCTTTGCCGGGCTGCTCTGGACTAAACAGTACTATCGCTTTGAGGTCTCTCGCTGGCTGAGCGGCGATCCCACCATGCCCGCGCCGCCTGTCGAGCACCAGCGGGGGCGCAACCGCCAGTGGCAGCATCTCGACAGCGACGATGTGATTTCCATGCCCGACAAGTGGGAATATCCCTGGTTTGCCGCCTGGGATTTGGCCTTTCACTGCATTCCGCTGGCGCTGGTTGATGCCGAGTTTGCTAAGCAGCAGCTCGATCTCATGACTCGCGAGTGGTATATGCACCCCAACGGTCAGATTCCTGCCTATGAGTGGGCCTTTGGTGATGTCAACCCGCCGGTGCACGCCTGGGCTACCTGGCGCGTCTACAAGATTGAGCAAAGGCTCACCGGGCAAGCCGACCGACAGTTTTTAGAGCGAGTCTTCCAGAAGCTGCTGCTGAATTTTACCTGGTGGGTCAATCGCAAAGACGTCGAAGGCAACAACATCTTTGAAGGTGGTTTCTTGGGCTTAGACAATATCGGCGTGTTTGATCGCAGCGCGCCGCTGCCCACCGGCGGCCATATCGAGCAGTCAGACGGCACCAGCTGGATGGCGATGTACTGCTTGAATATGCTAACCATTGCGCTTGAGCTGGCTCAAGAGAATTCCGTCTATGAAGACATGGCCACCAAATTCTTCGAGCATTTTATCTACATTGCTGAGGCGATGAACCACATTGGCAGCGACCAGACCCAGCTATGGGACGAGGCCGACGGCTTTTTCTATGACGTGCTGCATCTGCCTAATCGCGAACAAACGCGGCTCAAGGTGCGCTCAATGGTAGGGCTAACGCCGCTGTTTGCCGTCGAGACATTAGAGCCAGAGCTGCTGGAGAAACTGCCTGCGTTTAGAGAGCGGCTTGAGTGGTTCGAAGCCAACCGTCCGCAGCTGAGCCGCAACGTTGCCTCGTTTAGCACGGCCGGTGCAGGTAAACGCCGACTGCTGGCGCTGGTACCGCCCGATAAGCTCACCCGCATTCTAGAGAAAATGCTAGATGAGTCAGAATTTTTAAGCCCCTACGGCATTCGCGCCCTCTCTCGCTATCACCTTGCCCATCCCTATCAGTTTACGCTGAACGATCGCGGCTACCAGGTTAGCTATGAGCCAGCAGAATCCAGCAGCGGCCTGTTCGGCGGCAACTCTAACTGGCGCGGCCCAGTTTGGTTTCCAGTCAACTATCTGCTGATTGAGTCGCTGCAGAAGTTTGACCACTATCTGGGCTCAGATTACAAAGTAGACTATCCCACTGGCTCAGGTCAAGCTAAAACGCTCTGGGAGGTGGCGCTAGATCTAGAAGCGCGACTGATTCGTCTGTTCACGCCAGAGGCGACCGGCAAGCTCCCCATTTATGGCGACGCCGAGCCGTTTCAGTCCGACCCGCACTGGCAAGACTGCTATCTATTTTACGAATATTTTCACGGCGATAGCGGCGCGGGCCTAGGCGCTAGCCATCAGACCGGGTGGACAGGGCTAGTGGCAAAGCTAATTGCGCAGTATAGCCAGTATGGCGATCGCACGCAGTCGTCTGCTGCAAGCTAAACTGCAAACTCGGTTTTGAATTCGTTGATCAGGTCTTGCTGTGACTCATCGAGCAAATCCCAGCTCCAGTCTTTGAGGATCTGAGAGATGTCTTTGTAGTAGGCTTCGGCAATCGCGCCGGTAATCGCCGTTAGCGTGTCGGCATCGCCGCCTAGCGAGACCGCGTTGCGAATCGCATCTTCAAAATCTGTAGACCCTAGAAACGCGGTAATAGCAGCCGGGACCGTATCCTGAATGAGCTCGCTGTAGCGATAGACGGGCTGCAGATCTGCAAAGGGCGTCTTCAGATCGTAGCCGAAGATGTTGCTGACAAATTCAGAGATTGCCTCTTTAGAGGCTCCCGTTCTGGCTAAAAAGACAGCGGCGGCTGTTGCCTGTGCGCCCTTGATTCCCTCAGGATGATTATGAGTAACTTCGGCTGAGCACTTGGCTTCTTCTAAAACATCTTTGAGCGTATCAAAAGCGTAGGCCACAGGAATCACGCGAATAGCGCTGATGTTGCTGCAGCTGTAGTAAGGGCGTGAGACTTTGGCTTTTGCCCATTCTTGAAAGCTCATACCGTAGCTGCCCTTCACGCCCGGATACCAGCGGCTCCAGCGCTTGTAGGCTTCGGCATAGCCGCCCCCGTAGAGGAGACAATCGGCTGTTGCCAGCGTTAGCACAGTGTCATCAGTCCAAATACTCTCTGGCGTGATTAGCTCGAAATCTTTGGTCTTCAGTCGCTCGGACTCATAGGCTGAGCCGATTGCATCTCCAATAATGGCACCTAGCATGAAGGGTTATCTCTACTTATGAGCTGAGTGGGATGTAACCTCGGGAATAAGCTGACGGATTTGCGAGACTGGAGCCTAATCAGAGGCCGAGCACCGCTGCTGCACTGTCTTCAGCGTACTGTCTTCAGCGTACTGCCTTCAGCGTACTGTTCTAGCACACTATTCTAGCGTACTTTTCTGGCGCGCTGCTTCAGCCTGCCACCTGGCATAGAATGGCAGCACACCGTTTTAGCACACTGCTATGAGTCCAGAAGACGACTGAAGATTAATTGACAGGATTTAATCGGTCAGGTTTGAAATTATAGCAGAGCTTGCTTCTCATTGCGTAGCCAATTGTCTAGCTTGAGCCAATCGGCTGAGGCGGCGGCGGGGCGACGGTTAGTCAGATTCTGTTGACATCTCTCATGCGCTGACTGACTCAGTCGCTGGGGCTAGTCGCTGAGAAACACTTCTGCAACCTCATGCCAGTCAACCGCTGCCAGCGCTGCTTTCAGCAGCTCTGCGTAGAGTCCGCTTTGGTCAGCCAGCGGGTTGTTCGTCTCAATCCAGGTCTGCAGCAGCTCGGCGAGGTGACTTTCGGCAGCGCGATCGCTGCGGCGCGCCATCAGCTCAGCCTGATCGCACAGGTCGTTGCGGTAGCGATAGGTGTCTGGGTTTTTGTCAATGCAGTCGGCCACTACCCAGGTCTCGTGATTTTGCCAGCCTTGATGCATTTGAACAGCCATAGGGGTTGCAGAAGAGAGGACTGAGATAGCGAGTCGAGCTTTCGCTCAATTTTAAGGGAGACTGACCAGATTCTGTTGACAGCGATCGCCCAGGCTAGCTTTGCGGCGATTGAGGCACTGGCTGAGACACGGGCTGAGATACTTTGGGCGTGCTGCGAAACTGATCGGTGGCGCGCAGCTGCTGGCTCAAAAAGCGGCACATTTCTAAAATGATGTGCGGCCGCTGCGCCACCAAGCTGAGAAAACGGCTCTTGTCTAGCCGCAAGAGCGTACAGTCGGTGAGCGCAACGGCACCGTTCCAGCGCGGCGCATCGTCAAACAGGGCAATTTCTC
>JAAHIA010000103.1 GCA_010671975.1 Leptolyngbya sp. SIO4C1
CGTAAGATTTTGCAGCTCGAGATGGAGCGGCTGTCGCTGCAAAAAGAAAGCGATGCGGCCTCGCAGGAGCGGCTAGAGCGTCTTGCCGCTGGTCTGAGTTTCTTCGAGCTTGGCCTCAGCCATTTCGAGCTGGCGCTGCAGATCGGTGAGCTTGCCATACTTCAGCTCAGCCGCGCGGTTGAGATCATAGTCGCGCTCGGCCTGCTGAATTTCAATATTCACCCGGTCAATCTCTTCTTTGAGCGCCTGAATATCGTCAATGATCCCCTTTTCAGATTCCCACTGCGCTTTTAAGGCGCGCTGGTCTTCTTTGAGATCGGCCAGCTCTCTTTCTAGGCGCTCTAGCCGCTCCTGCGAGGCCGCATCGCTTTCTTTTTGCAGCGACAGCCGCTCCATCTCGAGCTGCAAAATCTTACGATCAACTTCGTCTAGCTCCTCCGGCTTGGAGGTGATCTCCATCTTGAGCTTGGCGGCTGCCTCGTCAACCAGGTCAATTGCCTTGTCAGGTAGGAAGCGATCGCTAATGTAGCGGGTCGAGAGCGTCGCTGCGGCCACCAGTGCACTGTCTGAAATTTTGACCGCATGGTGCACCTCGTAGCGCTCCTTCAGGCCGCGCAAAATTGAGACTGTGTCTTCAACGCTGGGCTGATCGACATAGACCTGCTGAAAGCGCCGCTCTAGGGCCGCATCCTTTTCAATATATTTGCGATATTCATCTAGCGTAGTTGCCCCGATACAGCGCAGCTCGCCGCGCGCCAGCATCGGCTTGAGCAAATTGCCAGCATCCATCGAGCCCTGCGTGGCCCCGGCCCCTACGACCGTATGGATTTCGTCGATAAACAGGATAATTTGCCCTTCTGAATCTGTCACCTCTTTAAGCACGGCCTTGAGGCGCTCCTCAAACTCACCGCGATACTTAGCGCCGGCAATCAGGGCACCCATATCGAGGGCAATCAGCTTGCGGTTGCGCAGCGATTCGGGCACGTCGCCGTTGACGACGCGCTGCGCTAGCCCTTCTGCGATAGCGGTTTTACCCACGCCCGGCTCACCAATCAGCACCGGATTGTTCTTAGTCCGGCGCGACAAAATCTGCACGGTACGGCGAATCTCATCATCGCGGCCAATCACCGGATCGAGCCGTCCCTCGCGCGCAAACTGAGTCAGGTCGCGGCCGTATTTTTCTAACGCTTCGTACTTGCCTTCAGGATTTTGATCAGTCACTTTTTGCTTGCCTCGAACTTGTTCAACTGCCGCTTTGAGCTTGGCTTCGGTCAGGTTGAATTCTCGCAGCAGCGTCTGTCCAAAGCGTTCGTCTTGGGCGTAGCCTAAAACGAGATGCTCTACTGAAATAAAGTCATCCTCAAAGGCCTGGCGAAATGCCTCAGCCCGGTCGAGCAGCAGGTCAAGCGAACGACCCAGGTAAACTGAACCGGCACTGTCGCTGACGCGCGGCTGACGCTCTATAAAAGCCTGAGTGCGATCGCGCACCTGCGCTACGCTGGCCCCGGCTTTCTGTAAAATACTCGCTGCTAGGCCTTCCTGGTCGAGCAGCGCCAGCATCAAATGCTCTGTTTCAATCTGCTGATGCTGAGATTGTTTAGCAATATCTGGGGTCTGTGCAATGGCGGCCCAAGCTTTTTCAGTAAATTGATTGGGGTTAGTTGGTTGCATATACCCGAGTTTCCCCCTAACGACTGTGAACTTAGTAATTTCTTTATCTGCATTTTAGAAACAGATATCGACCGTCTAGGGTCGGTGTTCACGGCTGATTTAGGTAGGTATTGCCGCCCCTAGCTGCCCCTGCTGGCGCCAGCGGTTGGAACTTGAGCGCCGCTTTTGAGTCTTTGATCACAGCCCTGGTTGGTTTCTAGGGTGACCCCAGCCGATTGACTGTGTTGACGATTTTATTGCCCAAGTCCAAGCTATTCTCGCATTCCGGTGTTGACCCAAACGATTCGACAGACTTCTGCTCAGGCTCAGCTGCGATCGCGGCGACCGTCGCGGCTGCGAAAGTATTTCAAGCAGGGCTTAATCACGCTGCTAGCATTTTTGGTCGCGGCTGGGCTGCTCAATCAAATCATTCCTAGCCCAACCATTCCACCCAACGTCGTCTTCATTAGCCCCAAATACGAGTACTATCAGGCCCACAAAGACGAATACAACACGCTTTTTTTTGGCTCCAGCCGCGTTTATAACCAGGTTGTGCCGGAAGTCTTCGACCAGACAGCTCAGGCCGCTGGGCTAGCGGTTAACAGCTTCAACTTTGGCATTCCAGCGCTGCGAGCGGTGCCGGGCTATGTGCTGCTGCGCGACGTGCTGCGGGACCCGCCGGCCAACCTGCGCTGGGTGCTGATCGAAACGCCGCTAGACAAAGGCTATGAGCCGATTGAAAACGCTCGCACTAATCCCTCTATCTACTGGCACACCTGGCAAAACACCTGGTTCGCCATTCAGTACGTGCTGCGCTCAGACCTCTCGCTTTCAGAAAAAGTCGTCATCGCAGGCAGCCACCTAGTGCCGCTGACCTACCACTACATCAACGTGGGGCGTCTGTTTCATCAGTGGCTGCCGATTACCCAGTTCAGCGAGCAAGAGCAGCGCGTCAGCCGAGAAGTCCTGGCCAATGAGGGCTATTTTCCCCTTGACAGCGATGAAGCGCCTAAGCGCAAGCGGTTTCTTGAAGACTTAGCGGGCTATCGTCAGTCGGTTCAAAGGCTCGCTGTCGCACAGCAGCAGGCGCCTGCTGAGAGCGTCAGCCCCAATCAGGCCATGCTGCTCACTCGCCTGATCGAAGCCGTAGAGGCAGCCGGCGCTACCCCCATTTTCATCATCCCACCGACGTTAGAGACACAGGCAAATCAGTATGCGGCCTATCGCCAGGGCATTATCCCAGAGCTGTTTGCCTTCAACGACCCGCAGCAGTATCCCAGCCTGTACGCGCTGGCGCAGCGATATGACGTTGAGCATGTCAATCCGGCCGGTGCCGAAGCGTTTACTGAGCTAGTCGCTCGATCATTTATTCAGACGGTTCAATAGTCATCTAGCGTCAGCCCTCTAGCGTCAGCCCTCATCTACTCTCTAAAAGCCGCAATTTCTATGGTTTTTACAGAATTTCGATTTTTATTATTTTTCGCGATTGTCTTTGGCGTCTACTGGAGCCTGCCGCGCAACCGCTGGCGCAAAGTCTTCATCTTGCTATGCAGCTATGCGTTTTACGGCTTTTGGGACTGGCGGTTTCTATCGCTGCTGATTGGCTCTACGCTAATCGACTATTTTGTCAGCCTGCGCATTGCTGACACCGAGCAGCCCACTGCTAAGCGCAACTGGCTGCTAATCAGCCTTGTCGCCAACCTCGGGGCGCTTGGCTTTTTCAAATATTTCAACTTTTTCACCGGGTCCGCCGTGGGCTTCTTTGACTGGCTCGGACTGCCGGTCAACTCAGTCACACTGAACGTCGTGCTGCCGGTGGGTATCAGCTTTTTCACCTTTCAGACCCTGAGCTACACCCTCGACGTGTACTTTGGTCAGCTCCCGCCAGAGCGAAACATGCTCAATCTGGCCTGCTTTATTGCTTTTTTCCCACAGCTGGTGGCCGGTCCAATTGTGCGAGCGGCTGACTTTTTGCCGCAGCTGCAAAGTATGCGGCTGTTTAGCCAGGTCAACGTGCGAGCCTGCCTGCTGCTGTTTATTGTCGGCTTCTTCAAGAAAGCCTGCGTTTCGGATAACCTAGCGCCGCTGGTTGACACCTACTTTGCTGCGCCAGAAAACTTCACTGCGCTCAGCGCTTGGATTGGCGTACTTTCCTACGCGGTGCAAATCTACTGCGACTTTTCCGGCTATTCTGACATGGCGATCGCAGTTGCCGGGCTGCTAGGCTACGAGCTGTGCCTCAACTTCGATGCCCCCTACTTTGCCAGCAGCATCACCGACTTCTGGCGGCGCTGGCACATCAGCCTTTCAACCTGGCTGAAGGACTACCTCTATATTCCGCTGGGCGGCAATCGCGGCGGCAAGCTGCTGACCTATCGCAACCTGATGCTGACCATGCTGCTAGGCGGGCTCTGGCACGGTGCCGCCTGGACGTTTGTGATTTGGGGCGGCATGCACGGCGGCGCGCTGATTGCCCATCGTGAGTGGGCTAAATGGGCCAAGCGAACGCAGAACGTCGGCTGGCTTGCGGGCACCTCTGCCTTCTGGGGGATGGCGCTCACGTTTTACTGGGTATGCTTTACTTGGATTTTCTTTCGCGCCGCTGATTTTGGCACTGCTGCGACGGTTGTGAAATCATTTGTGCTGCTGCAATCGCCAGGCGTTGAGCAGCTGAATGTAGCGCTACTGGGTGTATTCGTCGTTTTAGCAGGGCTCCACTGGGTGTTCTACCAGCCAGCTTGGAAGCTTAGCCTGATGCGTCTACCGGGCCAGCTGTTCGCCGTGGGCTATGGGTTTGCGATCGCGGCTTTGCTCACCATCATGCCTACCTCCTATGCGCCGTTTATCTATTTTCAGTTTTAGGTTTCAGCGTTAGGCCAGCCGCTTTCTATACGAACGGGTGCACCAGCGGGCAGCAGCGGCTATCGCCCGCGCCTGGGTATGCTAAAGGACATATGGCTGCTGATTTTGGCATCGGCTTGGCCCCAAATTGGCGGCCTGTATCCTGTTGATTGGCCCTGTTGATTGGCTAGGTAGTCTCTCTTGCCACATCCCCCTTCCCGTTCGTCCTTGCGTAAGACGATTTATTCGACCTATCGCAGCCAAGAGCCGCTGCGGCGACTTTTCTATGCGCTCTCGCCGATCGAGTTCCTCAAATTTCTGCGGCTGATCAACCGGCACACCCTGCGCGAGGTGGTGCGCTCAACGCTGCAGCAGCGGCTGCCTAGCCTGGCCTCAGAAATGGCCTATAACGCCATGCTGGGGCTATTTCCTGCCATTCTGGCGCTGCTGACGGCAATCGGCCTGTTTGCCCCGCTACAAAAAACCTTTAATCACCTAGCCTTTCGCCTCAGTGAGATTGCGCCGCAAGAAGTGCTCATGCTGATTCAAGACTTTGCCAGCGAAATTAGCGAGAGCCAAAATCGCGGCCTGTTCTCGCTGAGCTTTTTAATTTCGCTGCTGGCTTCTTCCGGTGCGATGAGTGCAGCGATGCGAGCGCTCGATCAGATTCACTGTATTCCCCTGTCGCAGCGCCGCCCTTTTTGGCAGGCGCGTTTGGTCTCGGTCGGCCTCACGGTCGGCACCATTTTGCTGCTAATGATTGCGTCTAGCCTAGTGTTTGTCAGCGATTGGGGCGTGCGACTGCTGGCTAGCCAAAGCGGTGAGGCCATTGGCCAGTGGGTGCTGACTATCTGGCGATTGTTCAGCTGGCCGCTGGCGCTCGGCATTGTTTCAGCCGCGTTTGCCTTTGTCTATCGGTTTGGGCCTAGCCGCTGGGTGCGAGGCCGGCCGCTGGTGCCAGGCGCAGTCCTAGCCGCGCTGTCCTGGGCTTTGATTTCGGCGCTGTTTCGTCTCTACGTCAGCCACTTTGGCAACTACAACCGCGTGTATGGCGCGGTCGGCACCGTGATTATCTTGCTGCTGTGGCTGTTTTTAACCTCGCTAGTCATGCTGATTGGCAATCAGCTGAATGTCACCGTTGGTCAAGCCATGGCAGCTCGCAGCCAGCGCCATCGGTCGGCTCGCCTCGCGCAGCCAACGCTCCATCAAAACCGCTGGCCCTAGCGGGCTGAGCGCAGGCTGTTGACAATGCCGGTAGCAAAGCAGGCCACAATCAGTATCCACAGGACAATGCCAGGTAGAAACGTCAGCAGGCCAATGCCGCGCAAGACCCAAACGGCGGCCGTCATGCCCACCAGGGTCAGAAATAGCTGAGTAGCCGGTCGAAGCCGAAAGCGATTTGCCATAGGAAAAGCCAGGTCTCAAGAGGGGGCAGGCTGCTGATAGCTTTGTAGCCTGCCTAGAACTTTTACGGAGAATCTCAGCGGCTTTGCAAAGCCTTTACTCACTCATAGAGTATTTAGTCGATAATGGCAAAAGATTAACTTTTATTTCAGGTGATTGGCCGCCTATGCTGTCTCAAGCACTCTCAGCATCCACTGATCAGCCCTTCGCACCTAACCAGCAAGCTCTCCTCAGCGGTGACGTACTCATTTCCACCCGACCGCACACCTTGACTGGGGCTGCTGTCACTGCTCAGATGTACCTGCCGCTAGTGCGATCGCAGATTTGGACGCAGCTGACCGACTACAGCCGCTGGGTGCATTACTTTCCTGACATTGTGCACAGTCAGGTGGTAGAGCCCGTTTTAGAAGCCAAAGCCAGCTCCCGTAGAGTGACCCGTCGCCTTTATCAGGTTGCGCGCAAAGCCTTTTTGCTCTTTAGCGCTCAGGTGGAAGTGCATCTGCAGGTGGTCGAAAGCATGAATCAGTGTATCCAGTTTCGCCTTGAGCGGGGCAATTTTTCTGACTTCGCCGCTGATTTAGTGCTAGAAGACTTTCAGCAGGGAACGCTGCTCACCTACTCAGTCAGGGCGACGCCGCTGATTCCGGCCCCGAGCTTTTTGATTCAAGAAGCAATGCGCCAAGATTTGCCTGGCAACATGCGCACCATGCGCCAGGTGCTATGCCAGCCGTCCGCGAGCAGCTAGGGGCTCTCCTAGGCCACGGCCTCACTGCTGCCGCTGAATAAACTGCCGACCGGCTGACATAGCTGCGCTGCTGGTTTGATAGATGGCACCGTCGCTCAGCACGTCTAACTCTGGGTTCACCACCCAGCACTGATAGCCCTGATTCCCCAGCTGGCTGACCTCCACCAGCCAGCCAGCCCAGGCCGAGATTTGCACAATCCGATGAAGATACATAGGCAGCGTCGCTGGGCAGACAGCTGGGCAGTTGGGCAGCGCCGAGTAGCGCCGTGAGGCTCAGCGCGATCGCAGCCTCACGCTCTAAGCGTAGCAAATGTTATTTTGAGAACAGCCTGGTCCGTTCGCGCCGCAGGCATTGCGCAACTGGCTTCTCTGCTTTGGCTGCTATGACTACTCGCACGCTGTCGCTAGACGACCAGCTTTATCAATATTTACGCTCAGTTTCTGTACGAGAGCCTGAAATTTTGCGTCAGCTGCGGCAAGAAACGGCTGCGCATCCTCGGGCGATCATGCAAATTGCGCCCGAGCAAGGACAGCTGATGGCGCTGCTGATCAAACTGATGCAGGCGCGCAAAGCGCTAGAGATTGGCGTCTTTACCGGCTACAGCGCGCTGGCCGTTGCCCTGGCGCTGCCGGCTGACGGTCAGCTCGTTGCCTGTGACATCAGCCCTGAATACACCGCGATCGCTCAGCGCTACTGGGCAGCCGCCGGCGTAGCAGCAAAAATTGATTTACGCTTAGGACCCGCCTTAGAAACGCTGGCCGGCCTGCTTGCCGTAGGCCAGGCCGAGACGTTTGATTTTGCCTTCATTGATGCGGATAAAAGCAACTATGATCGCTACTACGAAAGCGCGCTACAGCTAGTTCGGCCGGGTGGCCTAGTGCTGATTGACAACGTGCTCTGGTCGGGGCGAGTAGCCGATTCAACCGTGCAAGACAGTCGCACTCGCCGCATTCGCGCGCTCAATCAAAAGCTCCACCAGGACAGTCGTATCGATCTCAGCCTGCTGCCAATCGCCGATGGGCTAACGCTTGCTAGAAAGCGTTAAAAACGGTAAAACTTTTGACTTTTGACGCAATTCTAAGGATCATAAGCAAATCAAAGCAGCTGTCTTTACCATAACCGGTCTCTACTGTACACAACTACGGTCAATCTGTTTTTGGCGATGGGTCCGACATAGACTATGCAATCCACTCAAAACACCTCCCGGATTGGCCTGTACTTTTTCCTTGGGATTGGGCTCTGTCTGCTGGCTGCCGGGCTTAAGGTGCTGGCTGCCTGGGCGGTCGAAACCTATCTATATGCTTTGCCAGTGGTGGGTGGACTCCTGACCAGCCTAGAGATTATTGAAATCTCCAACCTGCTGCTGTTTCTGCTGCTGGGACTGGGGCTGGGTGCGGCCACCTACTACCTGCCTGCCACTTGGGGGCTGCTGCCTCGGCTGCTGCTACTGGTGCTGGCTTTGCCACTGATTTTCAGCGTGGGCTACATGACGCGCTACGGGCTTTGGCTAGAGCGCGTAGCGCAGCAGTCGGGTCTCTCTAGAACAGAGGCCCAAGCCATGACCGATGAGTTTCTTGAGCGTGAGACCGGCCATAGCGGCAACTGGGGTTTCTACCGCTACACGGCACGAGTGACGCAGCCGCCGGTGCAGCCTAATCGGCTTGATCCAGCCTCTGCTGATGAGGTTGAGCGGCTACAGACAGAGCTTTCGCGCTATAGCGGTCTGCAGTCAGGCATTTTCGCGTTTCTGTTTAAGAGCGCAGGCTGGTGGATTCGTCTGCTCTATCTGCTGCTAGCCGGCTTTGTGGGACTGGTGTATTTCTTCAAAGGGCAGCTTTGGGCAGATCGACGGCGTCAGCGCCGGGCTCAGGCGGCTAAGCAGGCAGCGGCCAAGGCGGCGCCGCCCAGTTCGAATCAGGACAAGCCGCATTAATAGCTGAACCAGAGCTGAACCAGATTAGTGACTAACCTAGCTGCGCTGATTTTAGCCGGCGGACAAAGCCAGCGGATGGGCCAAGACAAAGCCCTGCTTGAGCTTGCTGGCGAATCGCTGCTGCAGCGCACCTGTCAAGTCGCCCTGAGCTGCACGCCGCAGACGTTTGTGGTTACCCCCTGGCCGCAGCGCTACCAAGCCGCCGTACCCGCCTCAGTGGGATGGATTCAAGAGCCGGTCGCGGCGCGAGGTCCCCTCATAGGTTTTGCCCAGGGGCTGCGGGCCTTAGGCCAGCCTGACTGGGTGCTGCTATTGGCCTGCGATATGCCCTATTTAGAGGGCCGGGTCTTACAGCATTGGCAGGCTCAGCTTGACCAGATACCGCCCGCAGCGATTGCCGCACTGCCGCGCAGCGCGAAAGGATGGGAGCCGCTCTGTGGCTTCTATCGATATGCGGCCCTTGCCAGCCTAGAGCGCGCGATCGCTCATAATATATGCGCTTTCCAGCGGTGGCTAGCCACTGAGACCGTTGCTGCTCTCGCCGCCGAACCGCGTCTACTCACCAACTGCAACACCCCCGAACAGTGGCAGCAGATCATCCGCCAATCGCACGCATAGTCTCCTAGCACAGTCTCAGCAAACCCGGCAAACCTGGACAGCAAGCGCTAGCCCCTAATGTTAAGGTCTGTAATGATTTTTTCAGCAAGGCCCGTGTGCGGCGACCCCGACCTATATGATTAGGGTTAACGTTTGTAAAATTTCCTAATATTACTGGAGATTCACAAAGTGGCGCTTCCTTTGCTGAACTATAAACCACGTAGCCAAAATTCCCGGGTGGAGGGCTTTGAAGTCCCCGGTGATGACGAGCCGATGATCTATTCGGCTGAGGCTATGCTCTCTTCGTCGGCGCTAGATGATCTCATCGAAGCGGCCTATCGTCAGGTTTTCTTCCACGCTTTTAAATCTGATCGTGAGCCCTTCCTTGAGTCACAGCTGCGAAATGGGCAAATTACTGTCCGAGATTTCATTCGCGGTTTGTTCCTATCTGAGACCTACCGCAATAGCTTCTACGAAAAGAACAGCAACTATCGTTTTGTAGAGCAAACCATCCAGCGGGCGCTTGGCCGCGATCCTTACAACCAGCAAGAAAAGATTGCCTGGTCAATTGTGATTGGCACTAAGGGCCTCGAGGGCTTTATTGACGAGCTGCTTGACACCGAAGAGTACATAGAAAACTTCGGGTATGACGTTGTGCCCTATCAGCGTCGTCGTGTGCTCATGGGCCGTCAAGAAGGCGAGCGGCCGGTCAATATTAAGTCGCCTCGCTATGACGAATACTACCGTTCAATTCTGGGCTTCCCTCAGGTTGTTTGGCAGTCCGAAGTCAAGCGCTTTGTTCCCCAAGAGCGGCAGCCCTCAGCCGGCAATCCCGCGCTCTATATGGATATGGCGCGCAGCATCGGCTCGCGTGCGGCTACGCCGCCTCGGGTATCCACGGCGAATATTAATATTGGGTCGTCGGTTCCCTATCGGTCAGTCAGCTTTGAAGTTAACGGGCCCGCTGCTAGCTAGGGCTGCGATCGCGCAGCTAATCCGCGCAGACGCAGTGACTAGATAGCGGCTGCAGCTTAAATTAGCAGTTCAAATTCAACGGGGGGCAGGCTGATGTCTGCCCCCTGTTATTTTGCTGCCTATCGAGCTGAGACTGCGGTATTGGGCGGGTCATTGCCTAGCTCTTAACTGCTCTAACAGCGTGACAAACGCCTTTGGCAGCGGGGCTACGGCCACCACCTTTTCGCCAGAGACCGGATGAATCAGCGACAGCTGAGCCGCGTGTAGCGCCTGCCCAGTCAGATTTACGCCGACCGAGCGCCCCCCGCCGTACTGCAGGTCTCCCACCACAGGATGTCCTAAGTAGGCGCTATGCACTCGAATCTGATGCGTCCGGCCAGTTTCTAACCGGTAGTGCATCAGCGTGTAGTTGCCCAGCCGCTCCTGCACGCGCCAGTGCGTGATAGCCGAGCGCCCCTTGGTAGCGGAGACCACCGCCTGCCGCTTGCGATCTTTAGGGTGTCGGCCAATAGGCTGATCTACCGTACCAGCTGCCGCTTTGGGAACGCCATGCACCACGCCCAGATAGTCTCGCTGCGCGGTTTTCGCTTGAATCTGAGCCTGCAGATGATGCAGTGCCGCTTCTGTCTTGGCCACGACGATGGCACCGGTCGTATCCTTATCGAGCCGATGGACGATGCCCGGACGCTGCAGCCCGCCCACGCCGGTCAGCTGATCGCCGCAGTGGGCCAAGATCGCATTCACCAGCGTGCCATCCGGATGACCCGGTGCGGGGTGCACCACTAGCCCAGCGGGCTTATTAACAATCAGCAGCGTCTCATCTTCATAGAGAATCTCTAGCGGGATTGCCTCTGGCAGGAGCGCCATCGGCTCAACCGGCGGCAGCATCAGCTGTACCCGGTCGCCTGGCGCGATCGCGACCTTCTTATTGCAGCAGACGGCTCCATTTAGCCGCACGGCTCCCTGCTCAATCAGCTTCTGCAGCCGACTGCGTGACAGATCGCTCAGCTGTGCCGATAGCCAGCGATCAAGCCGATCGGCCGCTTCGGCCGCCACCAGCTCTTGCGTCGATTCAGTCAGATTTAGGGGCTCTAAAAGCTCGCTCACCGCGCTCTATGGCAAGAAATGTCGGATTCCTTTCTATTATTTCATGCCGGTTTCAGACTGGCCGAGCTCACCCCTCAGCCGCCTCGGTGTTTAGGGGCATCCAGTGGGGCGACTGCATCGGCGAGGCCATTGCCAACAGCGGATATAGATTGACCACGTTGCCCACTACCGCAATTGCCGGAGCCTGAAAATTCGTCTCTTTTACCTGCTGCACAATCGTCGCCAAGCTGCCCACCAGCTCGCTTTGGTCGGGTCGCGTTCCCCAGCGAATCAGCGCAATTGGCGTGGTATCAGAGAGCCCGGCCTGAATCAGCGATTGAGTAATGTTAGGTAGATTGTGCACGCCCATATAGATCACAATCGTTTCTGAGCCCCGTGCGATCGCGCCCCAGTCTATCTCCGGCCGATATTTACCCACCGATTCATGGCCGGTCACAAACGTCACCGACGAGCTGTAGCCGCGATGCGTAACCGGGATGCCCGCATAGGCAGGCGCAGCGATGCCGGCCGTAATGCCAGGCACCACCTCGACCTCGATGCCAGCTGCAATTAGCGCTTCCATCTCCTCGCCGCCGCGACCAAACACAAACGGATCGCCCCCCTTGAGCCGCACAACTGCAGCATGGGTGCTAGCTTTATCGAGCAGCAGCGCCGTGGTCTCTGACTGCTTAAGCGAATGACGTCCCCGCCGCTTGCCCGCGTTCACCACCTCGGTCTGCGGCGGAATCAGCGCTAAAATCGACGGGCTCACCAGCGCATCGTGAATCACAATATCGGCACATTCTATTAGCGCCTTTGCTTTAACCGTTAATAGACCTGGGTCGCCGGGGCCAGCACCGACCAAATACACTTTGCCAAATCTGCCGCTGCGCTCAGAAGAAGTTAGGGGCATCGCCGTTCGCTGTCAAGAACTGTCTGTTGCATCACACGATTAAAGCAAAATTATGACGCAGGTTTTGACAAAACGACTACGGCTTTGCAGTTGCCTAGCTCGCTAGGCAATCTACCTGTTCCTGATGCGCTAAATCAATCACCAGCGCTGCGACTTCTGGCGTTGCGCCCAGCGGCGGCATCAGCCGAAAACAGACTTTAGGAAATCGCTCTGCCAGTTCTTCCGTCAAATGAATCACGGCGTCCGTAATGCCGCCAGCAAAAAGAAAGTAGGGCAAAATAGCCAGCCGCTGACAGCCCTGCTGCATCAGATTGACCACCTGCGTTTCTAAGTCAGGAGGCGTCGACCAGTAAGCAACAGCAGTGCCCAGTCGATTGGCTAGCAGCTCAATTTTGCGATTGCCCTTGGGGCGACGGCTGCCATGAGCAACCAGCAGCTGACCATCAGCTGGCATGGTTGATAGCTTCTGCGTCAGCAGCTGAGGCATTTCCGTATGGCTGCCCAAATGATCGCACAGCGAAATGTCGAGCACCGCCTTCATCTGCTGACGAGCCAGCCCCACCTCGTGAGGAATATCTTCCATCACATGCACCCCGCGCATCAAAAATAGCGGTATCAGCTTCAGCTGAGCTGCACCAGCCGCCTGAGCGCGCTGACCAAATTCGCAAATCTGCTGATGGAGGGGAAGTGGCGCAAACTCTAAACAAGCCGTCCCTACCAGCACCTGTCCACCAGCGCGTGTAGAGGTAGCCCCGCGCGATCTCCGTGACTGGGTCACCTGACCCGTTTGCGACGCAGGCCAGATCGGAAGAGCGTCTATAACCATCTAGTGTCAGAATGT
>JAAHIA010000104.1 GCA_010671975.1 Leptolyngbya sp. SIO4C1
TTAATCGCAATGTTATTGCGATTAACTCAGAAGGACGCAATAGCCATCCAAAAACCGGTGCAGCCAACCATGATATTGCCTTCGGCGGTCATGGATTCTGGTTTCAAAGCCGGTTGCTAAGTAACCAAAACAACGTTGCTGCCGGGGCCGAGTCGGCTGGTTTCTTCTACTTCCATCGCGGCGCCGACAAGATCAAGATTGAGTCTAAAAATCTGCCCATTCCAGAGCTATCGAAAGGTAGGTCGATTGTTAGTCCTGAAGATGCCCCCATCATGGGCTTTAAGGACAATGAAGTGCTGGCCTCTAAGACGGGACTGTGGGTGATTAAGAGCTTTCCTCAGCAGCAACACGATGCCCGTTCGGTACTAGACGGCCTCAAGGCCTGGGAAGTCGCGCGCGGTTCTGAGCTGGAATACACGGCTCACTACACGATGAAAGACTTTGACTTCCTATCCACGACCAATGATGACCGCCCCTGGATGAATAAGGGGCTTGAACTGAGCAACAACGTTCAGGATATGGTCTTTGAAAACCTCAAGGTCAAGGGGTTTGAAGAAGGGGTCGCCATGATCAAGGAGATTCCGGGAGAAGCGCCGCTCAAAGACTGGGGCTATGTTTTCATTGACTCGCAGATCTCTGGCAATAAGCAGGACTTTGTTAATCTAGACAAAGCAACCGATCGGATGATCTCTAAAAAAGATCTAAATCCAGGAACGCTTAAGTTCGAGCTTGCGCCTGACAGCGATTTGGCGGTCAAGCAGGGCGATCGAGGCGACTATGCGGTGGTTGAAGGCGTCAAGACTGACTCCATTGGCAAGATTGAATATCCCTTTGGGTCAGAATCTTTGGTCTACAGCTATGACGACATTAAAGGGTTGGCAAATAAGGGGTACTACACGCTACCCGATGGTCAGCGCGCTATTGTTGCCCATGAATATTTTTCAGATCGCGTCACGGGTGAAATGTTGAAGTTCCCGGTAGTGATCACTCTGGAAGAAGACTGGTGGACTCGAAAGAGCCCTTCTCTCGGAAAGTTAGACCCTAAAAGCAGTCTGCTACAGCCTAAGAAGGTGGGTAAAATTTCAGACTACGCCCAGTCTGATCGACCTAAGCCGCCCTCGGCAAAGCCAGTTGAGCCGGTCGAACCGGTTGAGCCAGTCGAGCCGGTCAAGCCGGTTGAGCCGGTTGAGCCGGTCAAGCCGGTTGAGCCGGTTGAGCCGGTTGAACCTACTGACCCAACCCAGTCAGACATGCCCAGCGCAGACAAGCTGGTAGCTTATCTCAACCTAGATGACGGCGCTGGCAATGCTGCCAAAGATAGCGCTGCGGCGGGTGGCAACAACAAGGGCAGACTTGTTGGAGAGGTTGCCTGGCTGTTGGAAGGCGGGGCTAAAAAAGGCGCTGCTAAATTCGACGGCTCTGGCGATCTGATCAAGCTACGCAATTCGCCGCTCATCAATAGAGACTTACAGCAGCAAAAAACTGTTTCGCTGTGGTTCAAGGCGGATAGCACGCAGACCGATCAAAAGCAGGTGCTCTATGAGCAGGGCAACAACGCTCGCGGTATGAGCATCTACATTGACGACGATCAGCTATACGTAGGCGGTTGGAATACGCCTAGCCGAGAAAGCGGCTGGTCTGGGACCTGGCTGAGCACTGACAAAATTTCAGACAATAAATGGCATCATGTCGCGCTGGTGCTAGACGGCAGCGAAACCGTGACTAACGAGGCGCTGCGAGGCTATCTGGATGGTCAGGAGTTTGGCAGCGGCGAAGGATCTATGCTCTGGAGCCACGGTGGCGGTATTGGCGTGGGTAACGTCAGTCGCAAGGCGCGATCGCACGATGGCATACTGTCGGGCAGGCAGCATGGCCTAGTCGGTGCCATTGACGAGGTTGCCATCTTTGACGATGCGCTGAGCGCTAGCGAAGTGGCGACGCTGGCCGCATAGACTGAGGGTCTGTTTCTTTTAATCCTGTTTCCAGCAGAAGCAGTTCAATTTCCCCGCTGTTAAGTTTGGCAGCGGGGAAATCGTCTATGGTGTTTTGGAGTCTACCGATGGAGGCAATCAAAGCGATGGCGTCTCTGTTGTTGCTAAGCGAGCGATTTTCGCCAGATATTGGCGGCGTTGCTCGCAGTGCCAAACGAATTGCGATCGCGCTGACTCAGCTCAATCTGAGCGTAGAGGTGATTACCTGGAGCCGCTATCTGGCACCGGGTGAGCTAGCCTCGCCCGAAATCTTAGAAAATGGCAAGCTGCGCGTCTATCGGCTAGGTCTCTACCGCCACTGGGATATGACCATGCCGCAGACGCTGAATATCCTCAAGCAGCGGTGCGATCGCGCAGGCAAATATGACATTGTCTGGGGTCACTATCTCTTCCCAGCTGGGTTTCTTGCCGTTTACTTCGCGCGACTGCATCAGCTGCCGGTCGTGGTCAGCGCCCGGGGCAACGACATTGATCGGCTAATGTTTCCACCGGGTGATTTTGCACGATTGCAGTGGACGCTGCAACAGGCAGCTGCGGTAACCGCTGTCAGTCAGGATTTAATGCAAAAAATAGAGATTCTCAGCGGTCGCTCTGCGCAGCTGCATAGAAATGTTGTTGACGTTGATGTTTTCTCGCCGAAAGCAGCGTCTGCAGAGAAAGCAGCTCTCAAGCAGGCGCTGGGCATTCAGCTAGATGAAGCCGTGCTTGGCTTTTCAGGAGAGCTGCGTGAGAAAAAAGGGCAGCAGTTTTTACTGCAGGCGTTAGTGCGCGTTCAGCAGGTGCGTCCAGCCTGTTTGCTGATCATCGGTGAGCTGCGAGCCGAAACACAAACGCTGCTGCAGACGTTTCGCACGCAGCATCCGAACGCGGCTGCCCGCCTCGTGGTGACTGGGCATCTAGAAACGCCTGAGCAGGTGGCGCAGCATCTGAGGCTCTGCGACATTTATCTGCAGCCCTCACTGTGGGATGGTCTACCGAATGCGCTACTAGAGGCAATGGCCTGCGGCTGCTTCTGCATTGCCAGCGACGCGGGCGGCATTTTAGACGTGATTGAATCGGGTAAGCAGGGCTTTATCATCCCTGGTGGACAGCTGCATCGGCTTGGCGATGCCGTTCTAGAGGGGCTAGCGGTGCCAGCGGTTGAGCAGCAGCGGGTGAAGGCGGCGGCGCGATCGCATATTTGCGCTCACTATGGCCTCGAACAGGAGCGGGCAGTGCTGACCAAGGTTCTGGCAAGCTTGCAGTCAGCAGAGTCTGCGCTTTAGCCAGCCTGACGCGGTAGAGGGTGCCCTCTACGGTTGGGCCGTTGGGCAGCTTGGCCTGCTGCTGCATAGTTGTAAAGCACAGCGATTGATTGCTCAAAGCAGTGCGGAAGGCATCGGCGTGGTTGCGATTAGGGTCGACTAGCCAGCATTCGCCAGCGGGCAGCAGCAGCTTGGCAATCAGATCGACCAGCGGCGCGATGTGGCGCGCTTCATAGATCACATCGGCGGCTAAGATCAGCGGCACCTGAAGATTGGCTGGCGGATAGCGCCAGTCAATTTGCCGAGTTTCAAAATTAGAAAATCCGTTGGTCTGAGCATTTTGGGCTGCGAACTGCAGCGCTGTGGCATCGTAGTCGCTAAAAATTACCCGCATGCCTAGCGATAGCGCCGCCATGCCGGATAGCCCGAGCCCACAGCCAATCTCCAACGCCAGCATATCAGCCGGCCAGGCTGCTGCCATGAGCGCGCTAGCAAGCATCAGAGCGGAGGGCCACAGCTCTGCCCAGTAGGGCATGTATTCATCTGTTTCAAACGCATCGTGCGTGGCTGGATGGTCTAGCAGGTCATCAATGTTGCCTGGCAGGGTGAGATGAAAAGTGCGATCGCGGACCGTGACTGTGCGCTGCTGTAGGGAGGGTAGGGCGTCGGTGGGGGTTGTGTAGAGGAAAGGGCTGGGCATTGAGGATTTTGGATTGAGGATTTTGGCTGTGCAGGAGGCGTGAGCGGTGGTTTGCTATGCCGCTGATCTTAGTAGCTGCTGGTAGATGTTTAGCAGTTGCTGATTGGCGATTTTCCAGGTATAAGTGCGTTCGACCTGGGTTCTGGCTTGTTTCGAGAGATGGTGTCGCAGTGTCGTATCGTAGCGCAGCTGCAGCAGCGCGTCTTTGAGGGCTTTGGTAGAGTTTGGTTTGGCTGCTAGAAAATGGGTGCCTGACTCGCCGATGGCCTGCACGACTGGCAGGTTGCTGGTCACGACTGGCGTGCCTGAGGCCATGCCTTCTAGCACTTTGAGCGGGCAGCAGCCCTGCAGCAGGTTGCGATCGCAGGCTTTGAGCGGGGCGACAATGACATCGGCCTGATGCATTTGGGCGACTAGATTGCTTGGCAGCAGCGGTCCGGCAAAGTGAATGTGGTCGGCCACGGCGAGCTTGTGCGCTAGCTTCGTCAGCGTCCTTAGCTGACCGGGGCGGGTTGGGCCGGCAATGGTAAGCTGAGCGGCCTGATCTCGGCGATAGAGCGCCAGCGCATCGATGGCTAGATCGACGCCTTGCCACGGAGAGAGCGTGCCGAAGTAAAGCAGTTTTAACGGTGAGGCAATTGCCGAGCGCGGCGGCGCATAATAGAAAGTATCTAGGGCAACGCCGTTGGGAATGACGTGTACGGCGGGGCTGTTTGGCAGACTGTGAAGATAGGCCTGCGTAACGGGGCTAGGCGTAATCAGACAGTCTGCTGCCTGTCGGCAAATGCGCTCTTGTTCGGTGAGTTTGTGCATCAGCTCTCGATCGTCGGCCACTTTGGGATAGCGATATTTCAGCTCAATCGACGGCAGGCCGTTCACTTCAAAAATGAGGTGGCGGCAGAGGATTGGCTTATGCAGCGCAACTGGCAGTCCTTCAAACGGTGAGCGAATGTGAATGATGTCAAAAGACCGTCCCTGCAGCCACTGCCAGAGCGCCGCCCGAAACGACAGCACTCGATCGATGAGCGTTTTGCCAACTGCGGGCAGTGCCGTCTGCTGAATGCCGAACTCGCTCGACTGCTCTAGCTGCTCGGTGGGCGATACGGTCACCAGCTGTAGCTGACCAAATTCAGCCGCGATCGCGGTGGCAAAAGCTGATATGTGGATAGCTGCCCCCTTCAGTGCGGGAACAATATCAAATGATATATAGGCTAGTTTAGGAGCGGTCATGGTGGCTTGAGGCCGATTGAGGAGAGATGGCATTTGATTTAGCCGCGTTTAAGCGCAACCAGCTGATATATGAAACCACGGCGACGGCGCTGCGGATTCAGCTTGATTGTAAAAAAATTGCTGAATACGATCGGCAGATTGAAAAGCGCAGCCAGCTTGCGATCGCGCTGATGGTGATGGGTGGCCTGATGGCTTTCCTCGCCGTGGTGATGGCTGAAGCGCTAGAGCCGATTCCTTTCCTGCTAGCCGCTGCTTTGCTCGCTGCCGGTTTCATTCTAAAAAGCCGCTGGCAGCGTCTGAATATTCCCAATCTTCGCTATCAGCTGGTGCAGGCGCTGGTGGATACGCTCAGCCGAGACACGGCACCCAGCACCCCCTTCGCGCTCAAGCTAGACTGCAGCGACTGTATTCAAGCCAGAAAAAAAGTAGAGACGCTGCCACATCCCACGCGACATCGATGGCAGATCGATCGGTTTTGCGATCGCTGGCTGGTTCTCAACGGTCGCTTTGCAGATGGCACCGACTTTGCGCTGTCGCTAACTGAGCTCGCCGTCTCTAAATATGGCTGGAAACGCAGCCGCAGCGGTAAATCCAAGTTCAAACGCAAGAATAAACCGAAAGGGCTAGAAATCGTATTAGAGCTGCAGTTCCCGCGTAAGCGATACGGTGCCGTTCAGGTTCTGTGCTCGGATATTCAAGCCGCTATTAAGCTGCCTGCCGATATTCGGCTGAAAGGCATTAAATGCAGCGACCAGCGGCTGAGCCTGAGCGTCAAAGCCCCGCCCGCTTGGTTAGAGGCGACGCGACTGCACAGTCTGATCACTCAGCTCTTTTTGAGCGCCTATCAGGTGCTTAATCTGGCTAAACAGCTTTCTCAGCCAACCGTCTCAGGAGGAACCTCATGAAGTCCGCGTTCCCAAAAATCATTGGTAGTTTTGGCTGCGTCGCGCTGCTGGCGCTGACCGCGTGCGATCGCGCCTCACAGCAAGCTGTCGAGCCAGCGACCCAGTCGCCAGCGGCCCCTGCCCAAACCGGCAGCCTCATCGCCGCGTCAGATACTCAAACCACCGCTGAGCAGCTTAGGTTCAAGCGCGAAGACGGCAGCGAAGCCTTCTCGATCAAATTTAAGCCGGACGGTGCCAAACTGGTAGACGGCCGCGACCAGGAGCTGGCCCGCTTTAACCTAGATGAGAATCAAAAACTCAAAATCAAAGGTCCCAACGAAGAAGTCTTAGGCTACGTTGTTGCCAAAGACGGCTATTGGAAGCTTGAAAATGCTGACCAGACCAAAGAGCTGTTTATTCTGCGGCGACGGGAAGACGGCGACTACAAGCTAGAAGACGGCAACGACACACAGCTCTACCGAATCAAGGTGCGCGACTACGGCTATGAAATTGAGACGCCGCAAAAAGAATCGCTCTACAAAGTTCGCGTGAATGACGGCAAAGTTTCACTGCGCAATGCCAGTGGCGAAACCGTGATCTCTACCAAATCACCCATCGCGCCTATCGCTGTCGCTAGCTTTGGCCTAGACGCCCTCAGCCCCGAGCAGCAGGCCGCGCTTGCCTTTGCCATCAATCGTACAGAAGGGTAGTTATGCAGATTCAGCTTCGCTGGGTGGATGCGATAGGTTCAGAACGTACGCCGACGCTGCAGCCACCAGTCGCCTTTGGCTGCAGCTTTGGCCTCATGCCTACCACCCTCGGCGATCGGCCCGTCAGCCGCATGGTGCTAGAAGATGAAGCAGTTGAACCCTACCACGCTCTCTTAGAAGTTGTAGACAATCAGCTGCGCATCCACGATCGCGGCAGCCGCACAGGTACAAAAGTAAACGGACTGGCGCTGCCCTACCAGGCCGTCACCGATGGCGATCGCATCCAAATCGGCCCCTTCGAGATCGCTGTTTCGCTTCCCACCGCCCAGGCCCCCTCCCTGCCCTCCCCTACCTGCGATCGCAAAATCGGCTTCCTCTTCAAACGCCGCTGCGATCGCCCTACTTCCGAAGGCTGTCCCCACTGCCGCAACGGTCAAATTCCACCGGGACAAGATCTCTACGCTGAGGACTACGACCTCTACCCAGGCTATGGCCGCTACGGGCGCGGCTACTGGGGCTACCACTACCACAGCAACCGCGATCGCTACTACTACGATCCTGCCAGCCGGCAGGTAGACTTCACTGAGGCCGACGCTGCTAGCTTTGAAGATGAGTATGACCAAGACTATGAAATGACGCTCGATGCCAGCTAAGTGGCTGATTTATGCGCTGGGCAGCGGCTGGGGGCATCTAAACCGAGCCGTGGCGCTGGCGCGGCGGGCGGCGCAGCCGGTCGAAATCTTGACGAATAGTGCCTATGCTGAGCCGGTGCAGACCGGTTTAGACACGCCGCTGGTTCAGCTCAATCGCCTGCCGGTCGGGATCTCCGTTGAGGCCGCTAAGCGCTATGTTCACCAATGGCTGAAGACGCCACATGCTGGCCTGATTGTCGATACCTTTCCGCGCGGACTGGTGGGAGAACTGGCCGAACACTGTGAAAGCGAGGGAGAACGCCGCCCCTGGCTTTGGGTGCATCGCGATTTAAAGCCCGACTACATTGCGGCTAAGCAAGTTGCAGGCTTTGTAGAACGGCATTACCGCTTGGTTCTGGTGCCAGGCGAGGTAGACGCACCGCTGCGACAGCTGCCGCAGGCGCGGATGACGGCGCCTTGGCTAATTAGAGATGCAGCAGAGCTACAGCCGGTGAGGGCAGCTGTGCGATCGCGCTTACGGCTCTCTGCCGACAGGCCGCTGGTTGTGCTCTGCGCTACGGGCAGACCGGAGCAGTGCGATCGCTTTGGCCGTCTCGCAGTCCGGCTTGCTCAGGCCTTCCCGCAGCTGACCATTCGCTGTCTGGCCTATCAGCGTCCGCGATGCTGTCCGCCCGCACTGTGGATGACTCACTGGCCTGGGCTAGAGGTGCTGCAGCTTGCCAGCGTTGCGATTGGCGGTGCTGGCTACAATACCGTTTACGAGTGTGCCGCCCTAGGCATTCCCCTAATTTCAATGCCGCTAGCGCAAATCTACGATCGGCAGTATCATAGGGCCGCTCAGCTCAGCCTAGTTGCCCGTTGCCCAGCCGAAGTTCTCAAGCTTCTCCCCGCAGCGCTCGAACTGTCGCAGAGCGATTCCTGCCCGCGCCGCTATCCCAACGGGGTGCATGCTGCCGTGCGGCACATCAGTCAAGCGCTTGAGTCGGCAAGGCCACCTACTTCTAAGCCACTGCCTCGCTCTCGACCGACTCGGCCACCTCTTCTAGGCGAATAAAATCCTGCCGAGGGTTGGCGTGGATTACCTGCACTAAAAACCGCTCACCCAGCTCTACCGCGCGGTCAAAGCGCATTGCCAGCTCCAGCCCTAAATCTTCGAGCATCACTAGCCCTAAGCTTTCATGCTCTCTCAGCCAGCGCAGTAAAATAGCCGACCACTGCGTCTGCTCATGCCGGCGTAAAAATTCGAGCGCCCAGTAGCGCTTCGTCTGCCGCTCAACCATCGTGGCTTCGTAGGCTGCTGTTGCGACGCCCTGCATGATTTCTGACATTTCATGCACCGAGAAGGGGAGCGGCTCACCGCGCAGATGCGCCTTGAGCTGGAAGTGAGCTAGCAGATCGGCATAGCGCCGAATCGGTGAGGTCACCTGGCTATAGCCTGCCAGTCCGAGCGTGGCATGTCGCGCTGGCGTTACGCTCACCTCGCTGCGCGGCATGCAGCGCCGAATAGCAGAGTCGCGCACCCAGCCCGTTGGCAGGCGCAACAGTTCATCCTCTGAAGGCAGCTCTGGCTCCGGCTGACCTCGAAAAGGCATCGCCAGCGAATTTTCGCCGCCGTAGCGAGCAGCGACCTCACCCGCTAAAATCATCATCTCGGCCACGAGCAGCCGCGACGAAGAGTTATCTAACACGTCAATAATGATGTCGTCGCCCTCAACCTTAATGGTTGACTCAGGCAGATCGATTTTGATGGCGCCGTGCTCCGTACGCCAGCGCTGGCGCTGCTTCGCCCAGGCCGAAAGCGCAGTTAGCTCTGGCTCGGTCTGCAGGTCTAGCTCTAGCATCTCATCGACGTCTTCATAGGTGAGCCGATAGGTTGGCTTGATAGTGCTTGGGCGAATCGTATAGTCTGCGATCTCCCCATCGACCTGCAAAATCACCCCGAAGCTAAGCGCGCAGCACTCCTGTCCCTGCACCAGACTCATGGGTCCGGTCGCTAGCTCTTCTGGGAACATGGGCACAATGCCGGTCGGCAAGTAGACGGTGGTACAGCGGCGGCGCGCTTCTAGGTCTAGCGCATCGCCTGGTGACAGCAGCCGTGTCGGATCGGCAATGTGAATCCAAATTCGCTGCCGGTCGTCCTCTAGCGTTTCTAAACTGAGCCCGTCATCGATTTCTCTGGTGCTTTCATCGTCGATGGTATACACCTTCAGATGAGTCAAATCTAACCGCACCGCGTCTGGGTCAGGCGGCGGGTTCATCAGGCAGTGCTGTGCCATAGAGATGACCTCATCAGAGAACGTTGTGGGAACCTGGCGACGACGCAGCGCTAAGTTTTCATGCTCGTCCCATAGCCCCAGCGCCACCAGCAGATCGAACGCTGCTTCGGCAGTTGGCTTTTGTGAGAGCGCCTCAAGCAGCTCATGAGCCGCTGCCCGCTGAGAAGATTCTTCACCCAGCAGGGCATATCGCTCTAATATTTCCAGCCTGGGCCGATCGCTCTTTTGCCATTCTATCGAGCCTTCTGTTAAAGCTTGTCTGGCTCGTGATAGAAATCCTTCCCACTCTTGCTTACGCTCGGCTTCGCGCGCAATTTGATGCAGCAGCTCTTCGACCTGTGCAGCTGAGCGCGGCTCGTAGCGATCGCCTTTTTGCTTGAAATAAATCTTGTCGTCGCTCAGCAGGCGATGGGAGGCATAGCGCAGCGTTGGCGTTTGCTCCGAAAATAGCAGCATTGCTAAAGAAGCCGGATCGACTGACTCTCCGGCTTCCTGCAGTAGTTCCCAAGCGATTTCTAAGCTGTCTGGGTCAAGGTATGATTCGACCTCAGCTAAAAACTGAGGTAGCTCTTCTGATTTAAGTGGCGCATCGGTTATCTGATAAGTAATCTGGCGTGGATGAATTGTATGGGACTGACCGTTTTCATCGAGGACGACCCAGTTTTTTTTACCTTCTGGGCGGTCAGTCACCCCTAGGCGGGGCGTTCCTTGCACTTTAAACTCAACCAGCGTTCCCTTCTCCACCACCCTAGATTCCTACTCACCACAGCCTGCCTCATTCGTTAGCAGATCGCCTAGCCTTCACGGTTGATGTAGGGCAGCAATGCTAAAATTCGCGCGCGCTTGATTGCGGTGGTCAGATCGCGCTGCTGCTTGGCCGTTAGCCCGGTGATGCGACGCGGTAGAATCTTGCCGCGCTCGGTGATGAACTTGCGCAGCAGATCAACGTCTTTGTAGTCAATTTTTTCTTCGGGCTTGATGGGCGATACCCGACGACGGAAGTAGCTCATGTCTTGGAGTCTCTATTTAATTTCTTTGTGAACGGTGTGGGTATTGCAGTAACGGCAGAATTTCTTTAGCTCGATCCGCCCCGTCGTGTTGCGACGGTTTTTCTGAGTGGTGTAGCGCGATACGCCGGGTGAGCGCTTATCGGGGTTGCTACGGCACTCAGTGCATTCCAAGGTAATTACGATACGAACGCCTTTAGCCATAATTTTGAGCAGCTGCTAGCCGCTATCTGAAGATTTAGACACGAGGATCTATTCTTTCATATTTGTCAGGCGATCGGCAAGGGGAGGAAATTTTAGATTTTGAATTTGAGATTTTGGATTGGGTGAGGGCGCTGCTAGTTGATAGCGGAAGCCGTCTCATACCTGCTAGCAAATTGTAGCAATCTGGCTAGGCTACTTTTTGTTCGACTCCGAAGCCGACTAGGCCAAGCTTTTCTAGCGGCTGGTCTGCTGGCGGGCGCAGGTAGTTCAGAATTTTGCGGATGCGGGTTTCTGGATTGATCAGCGTGATGGAGTCGACTGAGACGACGCGGGTATAGTTGGTCGTCATCAGCAGCTCGTGGGTGCGGCTATCGAATTTGAAGCTTGAGACGATAGGGCGGGCTTCTTCGTAGGCGCGATCGCGCAGGTAGTCGCCGGCCAAGAGTGGCCCGTCTTCCTGCTTAGGGACAAACAGCAGGTTCAGCGTCTGAGAGACTTTTTCGCCTTTTTCGGAGACGGTATCGAAGGCCATGCCAAAGCCGGGCAGCAGGTCTAGGTTCGGCACCGCCTCGTATTGGTTATCGCTGAGCACCTTCTGCTTTAAATCGACTGTTAGCGGCGTTATCTCAAAATCGGTATGAGAGCGCTCAACCTCCTGCTGCGCCAGATAGTGATAGGTGCGCTCGGTGCTCCAGCGACCGACGCAGTGATCAAAAAAGGTGTGAAAGACGCTGAGGTTAAGCATAGCTTCGAGAATAAAGGCTCGCTGACATTGTACGGAATTTCTAGCGGCTGTCTTCTCTACAGGGAAGGATCTGCCGATCTGACGGATGCGGCTTTATCGACGCACCGGTCAAAGGCTACTTTATTTATATAGATGTATGTTTCGGATCTGTCTCGATGACTCATCCTACCGATGTGACGACGCTGGTGCGCTGGATGGCGGCTGATTTTAGCAACCAGGCGCAGGCAATTGAGAATCCACCCTTCTTTGCCCATATTCGCGTCTGTATGCGACCGCTGCCGAGCGACTTTTTGGCGGGTACAAGCCTCTACCTTGAGCAGGCTTATGACTATCTGCTGCAAGAGCCGTACCGCGTGCGGGTGCTGCACTTTCTGCCGCAGGATGACCACATCCTGCTAGAGAACTATTCGCTCAGCGAGCAGGAAAAGTTTTACGGGTCAGCTCGCGATCGCGACCAGCTCTTAAAGCTTAGTTCCAGCGACATAGAAAAAATGCCGGGCTGCGATATGACCGTGCGCTGGACCGGCCGCAGCTTTATTGGCAAAGTTGTCCCTGGTAAAGCCTGTATCGTCGTGCGTAAAGGCAAGACGACCTACCTTGACAATGAGTTTGAAATTACCAACGAGCGCTTAGTTAGCTACGACCGAGGCCGCGACCCCGAGACCGACGAGCTGATCTGGGGCTCGGTAGCCGGGCCGTTTGAATTTGAAAAGCGCCAGCGCTTCGATCACGAGGTCGAAAGCTAACGCTACCAGCCGAAAGCCGTGTGCTGCGACCCAATTTGGAAAATTTCTTCTGCTTTGGCTTTGTCGTAGCCTGCTGGCGCAGGTGAACTGTCTGCTAGCCGCGACTCGGCGCAGAATGAGGCCGTATTGAAGCCGCCAAAGCGCTTCACGACGCTGGTGCGCATCCGCAAGTTGGGGTTGACGAACCAGAAGCGCTCGATTGAGCTCATAGTTTCATACTCAGTTACCAGCACCAGTCCGCCTTCGTCATCCATTTCATAGCGGCCCACCACCGGCACGATTTCGGCATAGCCTCGCTCGCGCAGCAGTCGCCCGCGTCGGGGCTCGTCTTCATCAGGCACCAGCGCAAAGACCGTGGTGCCCACGTGGTTTTCGTTATCGCGGTCCCAAGCCATTTCGCCCTGCCACTGGACAAAGGCACCGCCTACGGCTAAGGCCGGATCAATCTCGTGCAGCTTACAGATTTCAACGATTTTCTCATGGTCGGCAGGCAGCGCCTCCACCGATATCTG
>JAAHIA010000105.1 GCA_010671975.1 Leptolyngbya sp. SIO4C1
CGCTGAGCCACGGCCTCAACCCGGTCCTGCAGCGTGATAGCGCGACCAGTCATGCCGTCGCGGCCAGAGACCACGATGGGCTCAATTGCACCGTCTAGCTCGGGAATTGCCATCTGCAGCGCCACCTGAATGGGGTGCAGCCCCAGATCGCTATCTTCCCATTCTTCGGTGGTTTGGAAGACCAGTGGCAGCGAGACCATATAGGGCCGGTTCAGCTTTTTCAGCGCGTCAATGGCCTTGGGGTGGTCCTGCCGAGCCGGGCCGCCTACCAGCGCAAAGCCAGTTAGAGACACAACGGCGTCGACCAGCGGCTCCTGATTGAGCGGATTGTAAAAATACTCTTCGACTGGCTTCGAAAAATCGAGGCCACCCGCAAAGACGGGGATCACCCGCGCGCCCTGATACTCCAGCTCTTGCACCATCGCCACGTAGTGAGCATCGTCGCCGGTTACTAGGTGCGTCCGCTGCAGCACCAGGCCAATACAGGGCGCGGTCTCTGATCGGCTAGCCGGCCGATCGCGACGCGAGTCGTACCAGTTGAGATACTCTCTGATGTCTTCGTACATTGCTGGGGCCAGCGGATGCCAGATACCGATGTCGGGATAGGTAACCGGATCTTGGTAATCCATCTGCTCGGGGGCGCCTTCAACTGACCCATCGAGAATATAGCGATCGGCCAGCATCAGTAAGAAGTTCTCTAGATTCTCTGGCGAGCCCCCCAGCCAGTATTGGAAGCTAAGCATGAAGTTGCGCGCATCCTGTGCCTTCTCGACTGGCAGATACTTCAGTACCTTAGGCAGGGTTCGCAGCAGCTTTAGCATGGCATCTTCAAAGCCGCTGCCCTGCTTTTGACGCCGCTTTTTCATAAACTCGCCAATGGCGCTTTTAGACTGCCCCAGCTGCGCCATCGAGAAGCTGCCTAGCTTATTGAGGCGCATCACCTGCGGCATTGAGGGAAAGACCACAGCGGCATCTAAGCGATCGCGATGGGGCTGTACGGCTGCAACGACCTTTTCAGCCAGCTCCTCAATAAAGATCAGCGAGCCAATAAAGATGTTGGCTGCAGCAATGTCTTGCTTGAAGGCTTCGTAGTTGCCTGCATCTCGCAGCTCTTCAATCAGGTAGCCGCTGACTTCTACGGCCAGCTGAGAATTATTCGCATTAATGGATCGAACCGCAGCCGATAGCGCGCTTTGATACTGGGGTTCTAGCACGACATAGACCACCTTAATTAGGAAACGCTCGCCTAGCGTGTCTGGCGAGATATGTCTCACAGTGGGCTTGACGTGAGTGAACATGCAATTAAACTCCTTGCTCGGTGTGTTCTCTCTGTGACTGACTTAGCGATGACTACACTTAGCGATGACTGCCGGTCCTCTGTCGATAGCTGCGTGTGCTAGTCGCGGCTGAAGCAATCAACTTTGGGATGACTTCTACCAGTGAAGCTATAAGTAAAGCCAAGCTGAAAAACCTAAACAGCAGACAACAAAGCTTTACAAACATCAATGAATGAGGTAAGGAACCGTTTTCTTCAAATTTGAGAGAAACGTGAAACCTATCTGTGTTTGTATCAGAAAATCCCCTAGCAATGCGGAATTGAGCCGAGATGCGACACAATTTTACATATTGAAAGTTGGTTTTTGTAACGATCTTTTACAGCTATTTTGAGTGAACACTCAGGCTTATCGGACATATAAATCAAAAAAATATGTCTTGACAGCTTTCTCCTGATTTACATCTCGATCCCTATCTCTCGTAAGATGAGTAAGACTGCAGCAGGAGAGACTGGCATGAGAATTTTGGTGATGGGCGGCACCCGCTTCATTGGGGTATATCTAACCCAGGCGCTTGTGGCTCAGGGCCACGAGGTGCTGCTCCTCAACCGGGGCAATCGAGCAGCACCGGCTAAAGGAGTCAGTCAGATTACGTGCGATCGCAAAGATGCTGCAGCCCTCAAGTCGAAGCTAGCGAACGAATCTTTCGATGCCATCTTTGACAACAGCGGTCGTGAGCTAAGCGATACTCAGCCGCTGATTGAGCTGTTTAAGGGCAAGCTTAAGCATTTTGTCTATGTCAGCTCCGCTGGGGTTTACCAAAAGTCCGATCAGATGCCGCACATTGAGGGCGACCCGGTGGATCCGCAGAGCCGACATCGCGGCAAGTTTGAAACTGAGCAGGCTTTAGCTGAGCAGGGGCTGCCGTTCACCTCGGTTCGCCCTGTCTATATATATGGGCCGCAAAACTATAATCCGCTCGAAAGCTGGTTCTTTGATCGCATCGTCAACGATCGCCCAATCCCGGTTCCAGGCGATGGTAAGGCGCTGACGCAGCTGGGTCACTGTGCTGATTTGGCAAGCGCCATGACAGCGGTGCTGGACAACGAGCAGGCCGTTGGCCAGATTTACAATATTTCAGGCGAGCGCTATGTCACCTTTGACGGGCTGGCGCGAGCCTGCGCGATCGCAGCCGGACAATCTCCTGAGCAGATTCAGCTGGTCCATTACGATCCCAAAGATTTCGACTTTGGCAAGCGCAAGGCCTTTCCCATGCGCGCGCAGCACTTTTTTGCTTCCATTGAGAAAGCCAAGCAAGATCTTGGCTGGCAGCCACGGTTTGATCTCGTCTCAGGACTCAAAGACTCGTTTCAGCAAGACTATCTGCGCCAAAAAAATGCTGCCGATTTCACAGTAGACGATCAGATTCTCGGCCAGCGCTAGTTCGGCTGCCGGTCTTAGGCTCAGCGGCTCAGGCTAAAGTTTGGACTAAAATTTGGGCCATAGCCAGCACTATGGCCGAGTCAGGCTGCCGCTTCGGAGTAAGGCGGTAGCCACTAATCTAGCTGTCTCAGGTAATTTTCGGAGCGGTCGCGGCGGCGGCTAGGAGCGCTTGGATGAAGCTTTTGTAAAGCCAAAAGGGCTAGCTTAAATTAGCTGTGAACTGGCTGCTGTTTGAACGATAAGTGGTCGCTAGCTGGCTAGATTTACAGCTAAGTCAACGGCATATTTTTGTATTTATTCAGTCTTTTTAGCAGAATCAGCTGCTCGCTAAACGGCGCCGGTTAGCGGTCTGCCGCTAATTTACGGAGTTGGTATAAAAGCCATTAAAAAAATTTAGTGTTTCTACTTTTCTCTCACCCTTGTCGTCTGCCTATCTTAAAAAGGACATCACCAATAGTCATCACCAATAGTGACCCTATCTATTGGGTCAACCTATTAGGTCAACCTATTGAGTGAAACGTCTTAAGCTAACGTCTTAAGTCAGCCGTCTGTGGGCCTACAGCGCTATTCATTCATCGCTTCTAACGTCTTTTGCACATTGAAGCGCATCCGTTCCTGAAAATTTTCCCACAGTGCTATGACTCGCAATTGCTTCGCTGCCGCGATCGCGGCAGTCGTTTGGTTCAGCTCGACAGCCAGTGCCGTTCGGGCGGCTACTTTCAGCGACACCGTCACACAGACGGTTGGGGCTTCTCCAGCGCAGCTTGAGCTGCCTCAGTATCAGCCACAGATAGGAGAGCAGCTGCGCAGCGTCACGCTGGCGCTATCTGGCAACCTGCAGGGGCAGGTCCAGCTGCAGAATCCAACCAGCCAGTCTCAGCTAGCTAGAATTTCGCTGGCTAGTCTATTTATGCTTGATGGCCCAGAGTCGCAGCCGCTTTTCTTTTCGACTCTGCAGACAGGGGCGACCCAGCAGACACCACCGATGTCTGTCACGGAGTCGTCGCTGTCTGTTGCTGAGTCTTTTGCGCCGCTCACCCTAGCAGCCGGTCAACCCTACGTTGACGATCACTTCATCGGCGACGGTCAGGTTCGCTTTAGCTTCTTGACCGCTGACTTTTCTAACGTGGTGGGCAGCCGCGACATTACAAGCAGCGTGGTCGCTCAGGCTGCTGCCACGCTGCAGGTCACCTATCGCACGCGCCAGCTATCAGACCCAGGTGACGAGCCAACAGCTCCCGGTCAGCCCGATCGGCCTGGCAATACACCTGTTCCTGTTTCTGAACCCTCGCTGGCACTCGGACTTGCCATTTTAGCGAGCCGCTATCTGATGTTGCGAAAACCCGCAACGGCAAGGTTCGGTAACCCCCCCTTCAGAGAATAGCGCTGTCTGAGCACACTATATATAGCTTTTCAAATTAGACAACGTTAGCTGTAAAGCCGGAGCAAAGACTATGGGAAAAGTCGTTGGAATCGACTTAGGAACTACGAACTCAGTGGTTGCAGTGATGGAAGGCGGTAAGCCCACTGTAATTGCTAACGCTGAAGGATTTCGCACCACGCCGTCAGTCGTTGCCTATGCTAAGAATGGCGATCGCCTAGTTGGGCAAATTGCCAAGCGTCAGGCTGTGATGAATCCTGAGAATACCTTCTACTCTGTCAAGCGCTTCATCGGGCGCCGCCATGATGAAGTCGGCCAGGAAACGTCTGAGGTGCCCTATAAGGTGCTCAACGTCAGCGGTACGGTGAAGCTAGAGTGCCCTGCGGCTGACAAGCAGTTTGCGCCAGAGGAGATCTCGGCCCAGGTGCTGCGCAAGCTGATTGACGATGCTAGCAAGTACATTGGCGAGAAAGTGACTCAGGCCGTGATTACGGTACCGGCTTACTTCAACGACTCGCAGCGCCAGGCGACTAAGGACGCTGGTAAGATTGCTGGCGTTGAGGTGCTGCGAATTATCAACGAGCCAACGGCTGCGGCCCTGGCTTACGGTCTTGACAAAAAGAGCAACGAGACAATTTTGGTCTTTGACCTCGGTGGCGGTACCTTCGACGTTTCGATTCTAGAAGTTGGAGACGGCGTCTTTGAAGTGCTAGCGACCTCCGGCGACACTCACCTTGGCGGTGATGACTTTGATAAAAAGATCGTCGATCACCTGGCTGAGGAGTTTATGAGGCAGGAAGGGATTGACCTGCGCAAAGATAAGCAGGCGCTGCAGCGCCTAACCGAAGCGGCTGAGAAGGCCAAGATCGAGCTTTCCAGCGTCACTCAGGCAGAGATTAACCTGCCGTTTATCACAGCGACGCAGGACGGACCTAAGCACCTCGACATGACGCTGACTCGCGCCAAGTTTGAAGAACTGTGCTCCGATCTAATTGACCGCTGTGGCGTGCCGGTAGAAAATGCGCTGCGCGATGCCAAGCTTTCTAAGGGCGACATCGATGAGGTGGTGCTGGTGGGTGGTTCCACTCGCATTCCGGCCGTTCAGGAGCTGGTGAAGAAGATTCTGGGCAAAGCCCCGAACCAGAGTGTTAACCCGGATGAAGTGGTTGCCGTGGGGGCTGCTATTCAAGGCGGTGTCCTGGCTGGTGAAGTTAAGGATATCTTGCTGCTAGATGTCACCCCGCTATCGCTTGGGGTAGAAACGCTAGGCGGCGTCATGACTAAGCTGATCCCGCGCAACACCACCATTCCGACGAAAAAGTCTGAGGTCTTCTCAACGGCAGTTGACGGTCAGACCAACGTTGAAATTCACGTGCTGCAGGGCGAGCGCGAAATGTCGAACGACAACAAGAGCCTGGGAACCTTCCGGCTAGACGGCATTCCCCCAGCACCGCGCGGCGTGCCTCAGATTGAGGTGATTTTCGACATCGATGCCAACGGCATTCTCAACGTCACGGCTAAGGATAAGGGCACGGGCAAAGAGCAGTCGATTAGCATTACTGGCGCATCAACCCTGTCAGACACAGAAGTCGAGCGCATGGTGAAGGATGCTGAAGCCAACGCCAACGTTGACAAAGAGCGTCGTGAAAAGATTGATCTGAAAAATCAGGCCGACTCACTGGCTTACCAGGCTGAAAAGCAGGTAGAAGAGCTGGGTGATAAGGTACCGGCTGAGGATAAAGAGAAGATTGAAGGTCAAATCAAAGACCTCAAAGATGCGATCGCCAGCGAAGACGCTGACAAGATCAAATCGCTGACCACTGAGCTGCAGCAGTCGCTCTACACGCTTAGCAGCAACCTCTATCAGCAGGCAGGGGGCCCGGAAGCGGGTGCGCCTGAAGGTGGTGACGACGGTAGCAGCAGCGGCGGCGATGACGATGTGATCGACGCAGAATTCTCTGAGACAGAGAAATAAGATTGGCTGAGCCTGTCTCCGACTCAGACTAGGCTCAGCCTGGGCGGACTTGCTCCGGCTAGCAAGCGGTGAATGGTTGTTAACCATTCACCTTTTTTTGTGATTTTTTGCATACTTTCTTAAAAGAAATGTCCTTTTTGGGGCAATCCGCAGGTCCGATCGTTAAGCTCAGTAGAAATGGTTATCCCTCATTTGCGATGGTGCGTTTGGCAAACCTAAATTTGACAGCTCAGCCAGCCCTTAGCTTAGTCGACGATATTCAACTGGCGCTGGCGATCGCAACGGAAACCGATCTAAAGTCGCTGCTGTGCGGCTGTACGCCTGCTCTGATTGCGCCTAAGCAGGTAGACCATGCCGAAATTCAAGTGGGGCTGCCGCTGGCTGAAACTACCTTAGACGGTCTGATCCGCTTTGAGCAGGTTCACTGTTTGCTGGCCGGCAAGGCACCAGTGCAGCCAATTGGCAACCCGCGCTATCAAAACTATCCGGACCTGACGCTCTATCACTCGGGCCTACAAACCTTAGCGGAGCGCGTCTGTCCACAAACGGCGCTGGCAATTTTAACCCACGTTGGCTACTCTGCCGAACAGGCGCAGGCCATTCTGCATCTGCCCAGCCAGGCCTGGCATAAGACCTGGTGGTGGCAGCTTGACTCGCTGGGGCAGCTGAGCGAACCCTTCTATCGCTGGATGCGCCTGCGCGGTCATCCTAGCGGCACGCTGACGCTGCAGTATCAGGACTACTATCCGGAGACCTGTCCGCCCTGCTTCTACAGTGAGATTCAGCAAGTGAGCGTGATGGTGCGATCGCAGACCGACTCCTTTGCCAATACGCTGGCTATGCTAAATCGCGCCCGCGCTGGCTTCAATACGTCTTTAGCTATCTTGATTACCCCGCCGCTTTCTGATCTTGAAACTGAAGGCTTTATTCGACAGCAGGTCAGCCTCTACGTGCTCAACTCGCAGCGGAGCTAGCGAATTCCCAGCCAGGACAGCAGCCCCCTGCCGGTTACGTACTCAATGATCAGCAGTGCAACAAAGCCAATCATGGCTGCTCGCCCATTGAGCTTTTCTGCATATTCTGTGAAGCCGCGCTTGGGGTGGTTGGCCTTGGGCTGAGTCGTCGGTTTTATATCGCTCACGGGTTTGTTAAGAACAGTAATAGCGCCCCCTATTGTCGCGAGTTAAGGGAGGATCCGTCAATCTTGCCAAAATTACCTGGTCGCTATGTCATTTTGTAGCAACGGCAAACGCAGCCAGCCAATCGGCACAATAAGCTAGAGATAAGGCCGATATGGAGGTGTTCTATGAAAATTGGTATTCCTAAAGAAATTAAAGACAAAGAATTCCGGGTAGGGCTAACGCCAGATAGCGTCAAAGTTCTAAGCGCTCAGGGGCACCAGCTTTTTGTAGAGACCCAGGCGGGCATGGGAGCCGGCTACAGCGATGCCGACTATCAAGCCGCTGGTGCCACGCTGGTTGACGATGCAGAAGGCGCCTGGCAGCAGGACATGGTGATTAAAGTCAAAGAGCCGCTGCCTGCCGAATATCCACTCATTCAAAAAGATCAGATTCTATTTACCTATCTCCATTTGGCCGCTAGCCGCAGCCTGACCGAAGCCCTGATTGATAGCGGCGCGACGGCCATTGCCTATGAAACTGTCGAGATCGGTCGGCAGCGGCCGCTGCTAACTCCGATGAGCATTATTGCCGGGCGGCTTTCGGTGCAGTTTGGCGCGCGGTTTTTAGAAAAGCAGCAGGGCGGTCGCGGTATCTTGCTCGGCGGCATTCCTGGCGTGAGCCCCGGCCACGTGGTTATTTTAGGCGGCGGCGTGGTTGGGACTGAGGCTGCAAAGATGGCTGTCGGACTGGGGGCCCAAGTAACCCTGTTTGACATCAGCTTAGAGCGGCTAAACGAGCTAGAAGCGCTGTTTGGTTCACGCATTACGCTGCTGTACAGCAGCGCTCCCAATATTGAGGCCGTGATCCCTGATGCCGACCTGGTCGTGGGTGCCGTGCTCGTGCCCGGGCGACGACCGCCAACGCTGGTCTCACGCGATTTAGTGAGTCAGATGCCAGCGGGTGCAGTCATCGTCGATGTCGCAGTCGATCAGGGCGGCTGTATTGAAACCATGCGCACCACCTCGCACAGCCAGCCCACTTATTTAGAGGCCGGCGTGCTGCACTATGGTGTCCCAAACATGCCTGGGGCAGTGCCGAGAACGGCGACGCAGGCGCTCAACAACAGCACGCTGCCCTATGTGATCAAGCTGGCTAATCAGGGGCTAGACGCGCTGGAGCAGGATGCAGCCCTGGCCGAAGGGCTCAACGTGCAGCGCCAGCGGCTGGTGCATCCTGCCATCAAGTCGGTGTTTCCAGACCTGGCTTAGGAAGCCACCTGAGCATGGTTGTCGATAATTTTGGCGAGCCCTGGCACGGCGGCCTCAACGTCGCCTTTGATTGACTTGCGCAGCTTGCTGTAGGAAGCGGAAACGATGCCGTTGTCGGTTCGCTGGATGCGGGTATCGGTCACGCTGAGAATGGTATCAGCGGTTTGAGAGCGATTGTCAACCAAATAGGCAACCGGATCGCCCGCCTGTACGCCGGTTTGCCACATGGGATCTAGGGCTTTGAGCGTTTCCGGCAAAAGCCGCTCAATGGCGCCTGATACATAGCTTGGGCCAATCCCTCTGAGGGCACCGTAGGCTGCTTTTAAGGCCAGTCCAGAGAGCCCCCCCTTGGCGGCTACCTGCTCGTCTATCAGCTCAACGCAGTCGGCGGCTACCTGCGATCGCGTTTGTTTATCCTTAACAGTGTCGCTCAGCTTCATACAAATTCTCCATAGGGGCGAAACATATCGTTTCTGATTATTAACGAGTTTTTGGGGTAGCGCATTGTTCCTGTTTCACCCGCGAGCAAGGCTTAACCGGAATATAAAGCTTTAATCGAGGGGGCTGCCTGCCAGCAGACCCAGTCCCGACGCTGCCAAAACAGGCTGATATATTGGTGGAGGTTGATCACTCGGGAGTATCCGCGCATGGGTATGCTGACTGGCTCAAATGATTACAACACGACCGGTAGCGTGTCGGCAGCTATTTTTGGCGGCGGCAGTTCTAGTATCCATTTCAACAACTTTCATACCAATGCTGAGGCTAGCGACCTGCAGGTCTATCTAACCATCAACGGCAATCTAGAAAAGCGCAAGCTCGATCTCGGTGCCGTGCCAGAAAACGACGGCTCTTTTGAGATGGATTTGCCAGATGGCACCGACGTCAGCCTGTTTAATACCATCGTGATTTACTCACCCCAGGCTGAGGCCAGCATTGGCAGCGGCACCATTCCCTAGGCCGCGAGCTTAAATTAAAGCAGTACGCCTGCGACCATTCCAGTTAGCAAAATAAAGCCGACCCACACATTCTGGCGAAAGATCTGAGCGTAGACCCGAGGCGGCTGGTGATGTCGCTTCAGCCGACGATAGTGAACCACCCAAAAGCCAATCGCCACTAGCCAAGTTAGCCAGAACGGCAGCCCCAGCGCCATATTGATGCCCAGCCACAGTAGGCAAATTGCAGTGCCCATAAAGAATAGGCCCACGGCCTGCGGCGTGCCCCTGCCAAAAAAAAGGGCGCTGGATTTTACCCGCAGCTGCCGATCGTAGTCGCGATCAGGAATCGCGTAAACGGTATCAAATCCTAGCGTCCACAGCACAGTAGCGGCCCAAAGCAGCCAGGTTGGGGTTGATAAATCGCCGGTTACCGCGCTCCAAGTAATCAGTACGGCAAAGCCCCAAGCGATCGCTAGCACCAGCTGCGGCACCGGAAACACGCGCTTTGCTAGAGGGTAGAGCACAATGACCGGCACCGCGAGTACGCAAAGCCAAAAGCTCAAAAGCGTCAGGTAGGTTGCCAGCACCCAGGCGCAGAAGAAGGCCACTACGGCCACCACTAACCCAACCCGTACCGACAGGGCTCGCGATGCCAGCGGCCGGTTGCGCGTACGCTTGACTTTCGGATCAATGTTGCGATCCCATAGATCGTTCACCACGCAGCCAGCCGCGCTGGTCGCCAGCGACCCTAAAACAATCACGCCAAGCAGCGGCAGCGGCGGCTGCCCCTGAGCGGCCAAAAATAGCGCCCACAGCGCAGGAATCATTAGAATTAAGCGACCAGCCGGTTTATCCCAGCGCATCAGTCGTAAAACAGTCATCCAAGTCGGTTCAGGACGAGGATCCGGCGGCAGCTCTACCATGAAAGTCTTAAGCAACAAACTTCTTTGACTTAGTCTAGAATATCCTTCTTGCTAAAGATGCCGTAAACGCTAGAACCGTTCTTTTACCAATATTTGGTCTTAACCACCAAAATATAGGATTTTCCTAACCCCGGTCGGCTTCAGATTCTCGCTCCTAGCTAAGATCCAAAAGGCTGCAGCCAGCTCTGTTTATTGCTTTCCTGCTTGCGCGCGCGTGCCCACTAAACTTAATTCCTTGCATCCTTTTGAATTTTGGTTAAAATAACCATAAAGGGGCGGAGATATTTAGCATGGAAAATCAATCGCTGTTGGTTGGGCCTGATGAATACGGGCTGCTAACCGATCTCTATCAGCTCACCATGTCGGCCTGCTATGTGGGTGAAGGGCTCGATCAGCGCTGGGCGAGCTTTGAGCTGTTTGCGCGGCGGCTGCCTGAGGGCTTTGGCTATTTGATTGCGATGGGGCTAGCGCAGGCGATAGAGTACCTCTCTCAGTTCGGTTTTAGCACCGCTCAGATTGAGCAGCTGCAGGCCACCGGGCTGTTCGCTCAAGCCCCTGCCGCCTTTTGGCAGACGCTAGCAGACTGCCGGTTTGAAGGTAGCGTTTGGGCTGTTCCTGAGGGTATGGCTGTGTTTGCTAATGAGCCGCTGCTGCGAGTAGAAGCGCCGCTCTGGCAGGCGCAGGTGGTTGAAACTTATTTGCTCAATACGCTGAACTATCAGACGCTCGTTGCCACCCGGGCCGCGCGATTGAGAGACGTTGCCGGTCCGGAGGCGCAGCTGCTGGAGTTTGGCACTCGCCGCGCCTTCAGCCCCCAGGGTTCACTCTGGGCGGCAAGAGCGGCGCTAGCGGGTGGCTTAAATGCCACCTCTAACGTACTAGCAGCGCTAAAGCTAGGGCGTCAGCCAGTGGGTACGATGGCGCATGCGCTGGTTATGGCAATAGGCGCGGTTGAGGGCAGCGAAGAGGAGGCCTTTGCTGCCTTTCATCGCTACTTCCCCAAAGCGCCGCTGCTGATTGACACGTATGACACGGTCGCTGCTGCGAAGCGATTGGCTCAGCAGGGATACTCCAGCAGCTCATTGGCCGGCGTGCGGCTAGATTCGGGCGATTTAGCAGAGCTGTCAAAACAGGTGCGATCGCACTTGCCCGACGTGCCAATCTTTGCCAGCGGCGATCTCGATGAGCAAACCATTGTTGAGCTCAAGCAGCAGGGAGCCTGCATTGATGGTTACGGGCTGGGCACTAAGCTGGTTACCGGCGAGCCGGTCAACGGTGTCTATAAGCTGGTGGAAATCGATGGCATTCCGGTAATGAAAGCCTCTAGCGGCAAGCTGACCTACCCCGGCCGCAAGCAAATCTTTCGCAAACTCGCAGCGGGGCAGCTGCGCGATCGCCTCGGGCTGGCCAGTGAATCGCCCCGAGCCGAGGAAACGCCTCTACTGCGGCCCGTCATGCAGCGCGGTCAGCGGCTGCTGTCAGCTGAGTCGCTCGAGCGCATTGCCCAGCGAACGGCTGTGGCTGTGGCGGCTCTACCCGCAAGCCTGCGCGATGTGCAGCAGCCACAAAAGTTTGCGCCAGCTCTGTCTGACTCGCTACAGCAGCTCACTGAAGCTACGCTGCGGGCCCAGGCTGCCCCCGCTGATGCCCAGCTTGCCGTGATTCAAGCCTCATAATTCAAGCCTCATGATTCAAGCTTCAAAGTCTCGCACAGTTGCGCTATTTGGCACCAGCGCCGATCCGCCGCATAGCGGACATCGGGGGGTGCTCACTTGGCTCGGCCATCACTTTGATCAGGTGGCTGTCTGGGCCTCTGACAATCCCTTTAAAACTCATCAGGCGTCGCTAGCCGATCGCATGGCAATGCTGCAGCTGCTGGTTGATTCGCTGCAGACACCCGGCGTGGTACAGCTCTATCCAGCGCTCAGCCATCGCTATACGGTTGTGACGATCGCGCGCGCCCAGCAGCGCTGGCCCGAGGCAGCGCTGACGCTGGCTGTCGGGGCCGATTTGGTAGGGCAGCTGCCTCAGTGGTATCGCGCCGAAGCCATCTTCGAGCAGGTCAAAATATTGGTGTTTCCGCGCCCCGGCTACCCCGTCAACGAAGCCGATTTGCTCAAATTAAAGCAGCAGGCTAAGGTTGCGATCGCGCACCCCCCTCAGCAGTACGACGTTTCCTCAACTGAGTTTCGACAGGCCGACAGCGACCAAGGCATTCCGCCCGTGATTCAGCAGTACATTGACCAGCATCAGCTATACCCATGCCCGGAAAACTCC
>JAAHIA010000106.1 GCA_010671975.1 Leptolyngbya sp. SIO4C1
ATCGCCACGTCGGACGTGACCGCGGTTCAGGCCAGCCTGGAAACCGGCACGACCGTCGCCCTGCCCGACGATCAGACGGCCAAGGCGCAGGACCGTACGATCACCGACGCCGAAATCGACTGACGCCAGGCCGACCCAGCGTCAGTTTACGCAGCATGGGTTTCACAAAGGCCTGATGTCGTCGATGCCCGAGGCGACAGTAGCGCTTCTGGAAATATTTATCTTTTTTGGTCAGCTGCCACTTTTCTCGAAAATATTTCAGACTGGATCGCTCCCAGTCATCACTCCAGCGCAGCATGAAAAAGCTGATATCTGACCAGCGATAAATGGGCTCAGCCACGTAGGTCACCACCGCCTCAGGCTCGCAGTAAATCGTGCCATCAGCTTCGGCCACGGTCAGGCAAAAGTCAATGTGCTCGCGCGTGTTCAGCAAGTTCTCATCGAGTAAACCAATGGTCTTAAAAATTTGCCGACGCACCAGCATACAGTGAAATTCGGCAAACTCGCACTGCTGCCGCCCCAGCTGCGATCGCACATCGGCCACCGAACGATTCACCAGATAATGTTTTTCATGCACCTTACGCCGCAGCTTCTCGCCCTTAACTTCTAAGACAATACGGGCTTCCCCCCCGGCTAGATGCACGGTTTGGTGCAGCGGTTTACCAATGCAGGTCAGCGGACAAACCACTGCGGCTTGGGTCTGCTCAGCACAGTCAAGTAAGGCATCAAGCCAGCCAGGGGCGACATGCACATCGTTATCAATGAAGACAACATAGTCGGTTGTGACTTGGCTCAACCCCAGGTTGCGCGCCTGATTAGGAGCCAGATAGCACTCTGAGCGCAGCAGCTTGAATCCTCTAGCCTCTGACTGCTGCGCTAGATACTGTCGCACCGCCCGAGGCGAGCCGCCATCGACATAGACTAGCTGAAAGGGCACTTGAGTATTGGCATAGAGACTCTCAAGCGAGGCCTGCGTGTAGCTGAAGCGTTCTCTCGGCACAACGACAAGCGTGACATTGGGGGAGGTCATGAACGCAATCTCCTGACTAAATTCAGTAATCAAACAAGAAGCGAGATCGGAAAAATTCTGCGGCAGCAGCGCAGCGAGACTAAAGCGCTAATGCTGAGAGCGACAGCGGCTCGACCACGGGCTGAGGTGACGCCAGCACCTGCTGATACACATTGCCCCAGTGAGCCTGCTCCACAGCCGGACTAAGAAAACGGGTAGCCGTTTGATAAGCCGCCTGACCTAGCCGCGATCGCAGCTCAGGTGACTGAGCCAGCTGTCGCAGCGCGGCCGTTAAATCCTCTGTTGCGGCGGGCGGTACCACCCAGCCATTTTGTTCATGCATCAAAATCTCGCCAATCGCATCAACGGTGGTACCCACAATGGCGCGTTTCGCCAACATGGCCTCTAGCAGCGCATTCGGGCAGCCATCATGCAGCGATGGTATTGCATAGATGTCAACATAGGGCAGGTAGGCCAGCCCCTGAGCGCGATCTATCATACCCGTGACCACGACCGAATCAGCTAGCTCACTCTGCGCAATCTGCTGCTGCCAGTAGGTCTGCTCGCGCGCTGCAAAGTCGCCGACCAGCAGCAGCGTCAGCGGCAGCTCTCGGCGTAGATCAGCGCAGGCATCTAGCAAATATTCCAGTCCTTTCTTATCGCGAAACCGCCCGACTGAGCCAATCACCAAGCCGGTTAGCCGATCGGCGAGCAGCGGCTCGGGCAGAGCGCTAAAGTCAATCGGCTGAATAGAATTCCAAAAGGCAGAAGACTTTTGCTGCAGCTCAGGCACCAGCACACAGCCGCGCCGCTGCAAATCTTGACTCACAAAGGTCACCCAGTCAGACTGGCTCAATGTCCAGACAATTTGGCCCTGCTGCTTGGGGCTAAAAATATGCTTGTGTAAATCGCTGCCGCGCACGCTGGTAATCACCGGCACCGCAGCCTCCTTAGCGAGCAGCGTCGTCAGAAACCCAGTCTCATTGACAAAAAAGGCATGAAATAGATCAAACCGATAGCGCTCATGCAGCTGCTTCAGCTGAAAGTAAGCCTCGCTGAGATAGTCTTGCACAATGGGCTGATCAGAGCGCAGCGCCGGTGAGAGCCGATGCACGCAAAGCTCGCCTTGATACTGGGTGTGCATCGTGGTTCGGTGCAGCCCTGCGGCTTTTCGATGCTTCGAGTGAAATACGGCAATATGCACCTCATAGCCCAGCGCCGTGAGCAGCTGCGCAATTCGCGAAACCGACTCGCCAACGCCGCCTAGATCAGGTGGAAATTCTAACGTAGTAATGCAAATACGCTGTTTCATGAGATTAAAGCAAACAACTCGGCAAAGGTTTGAATTTTGAATTCTTCCTCTATCCACCCATCCCTAAGCACTCAAAACTTCGTTCGAATACGCCAGCGATCGCACCAGCGCCGCTGTTCTTTCAACCCCTTGCAAGTCAAACTGTCGCTGCCTAGGCGGCTGCTGTAGGTGCTCAACGATGCAGTCGGCTAAGCGCTCGGGCGGTAGATCTTCCGGGCGAATGACGCGCACCAGCCCTAGCTGTTCTAAGCGGTCTGCCCGCAGCGTTTGCTCTTGATCGTCGTTGCCTTTGAAAGGCAGCAGCATCGCCCTCACGCCGGTCTGCAGCACGTTCAGCGTCGTGTTATAGCCGCCCATACTAATCGAGAGATCGGCCTGCTGCATGTAGGAGAGCAGATGGGGCGTATAGCGATTGACTGAGAGGTTAGGCTGGTGAGCCGCTAGCTGCCGCAGCTGCTCGAAGATAGGAGCTGGCGAGAACGGACCGGCAAATATCTGAATCTGATGCGGCATCCGGTCGGCGAGTAAAGCGCTGGCCAGGGCCACAGACGCTAATAGATCATGCCCAAAGCGCCCACCGCCGACGCTGACGAGAATAAACGGCTGGCGCACAGGCAGCGGGATTGAATTTCGCTCAAGCGCTTTGACCACATAGCCGGTGTAATGCACCGCACAGCGCAGCTGATGAACGCTCCCAAAGCTTAGCTCCAGCGGCACAAAGGCCGGATCGCCATGAATTAAAAGCTGATCGAAGTAGCAATTCAGCAGCTTGCAGACCTTGGCCTCGTGGCGGGCTCGGTCTTGCTTAGTGACGACAATATCGCGCAGGCTGCAGACCACTTTTGCGCCATAGGTCCGGGCGCGTTCCAAAAAAGGAATCAGCTCGGTCGAAAAGCGCCGCCGCCCAAAGGGAAACAGCTCCACCATGACCACATCGGGGCGAATGCGATCGCACAGCTCCAACAGCAGCTGCCGGCGGGCCTCTAGCGCCTGATCAACGGTCTCAAAGCAATCGGGCACCTGCAGCTGTCGAAAGCCAGCGTCGGTCTTGATTGCCGGCAGATTGATCATCTCAATGCCCGGCGGAATTGGAAACTGGTCGATGATTTCACCGCCGTTGACAAAGTAGATCTGAAAATCTTTCATCAGCCCGCGAGCAATTTCCAGGCTGCGCACTAGATGACCAATGCCAAGAATATGCTGACAATAAAAAATCAGTGTCTTCATTTAGAGTTCTTGCCTCAGCAGGCAGGACGAGCAATATAAGTCGTTCGAGCCAGTCACCGAAAAATAGCGACTAAGCTGCCAGCACCGTGTTTGCAGTATGCTTTTCAATCGATTGCAGCAGCAGCCGCTTCACCTGGGCAACGTTGTTTTCTAGCGCAAAGCGCTGTTGCACCGTTCGCTGCCCCCGTTGTCCTAATCTTTCTCTCAAATCTGGCTGCTCTATGAGCGCTGCCATCTCTTGGGCCAGCGCCGATGCGTCTTTTTGCGGCACTAACCTGCCATTACAGTTCGATTTAATCAATTCGACAATGCCAGAAATCTGAGTTGAAATCACCGGGACCGTCATGGCCATTGCCTCAAGCAGCACGTTGGGGATGCCGTCGCGATCGCCCTCCTCGGTCACCTGACAGGGCAGCACAAAGATATCGGCCTGCTGATAGACCTGGACCAGCCGATCCTGAGTTAGCTGGCCCAGCAGCGTTACCTGTGCCGTCAGCCCGAGGTCTGCAATTTGCTGCTCAATGGCAGCCTGCAGCGGTCCGTAGCCGACAATAGCGCAGTGAAAGGCGATATTGCGCTGCTTAAGCTCGGCGCAGGCGTCTAGCAGGTAGGTAAATCCTTTCTTCTCGCAGAAACGGCCCACGCTGAGGAGCAGCGGCGTCGAGGCTGGCAGCGCGGGCGGCTTCTCTGGCGTCAGCTCAGCCAGGGGTGAAAATCGAGTCAAGTCAAGGCCGTGATAGGCCAGGTGAATGGGCGTATGGTGATCGGCAATCGATTGCAGGTAGCGACGATTGTAGTCGGTACAGGTGAGTACAAATTCGGCGCGGGCGATGCGTCGATTGAGCGCAGCGGGTTCACTTAGGTAGATGTCTTTAGCATGGGCAGTGATGCTGTAGGGCACCGGATACAGCTGCGTGGCTAGCTCCGCCGTCGCTGCTGGAATATTTGCAAAATGTACGTGCAAATGACTGATGCAACAATGTTGTAGCAGCTGTGCCAGATAGCCTGCCTGCAGCAGTTCATTTAAACGACGGGTCTCGGTGCGTGCCATGTAAAATTGCAGCATCTTGAGGTAGTCTGACGGCCCCTGTCGAAACCAGTACAGCCCGGCATTGAGCAGCTGTGATTCTGCCTCGGCCTCTGGCTCTGGCAGGAGTGACGGTAGATAGGTGACCGGTGCTCGCAGCTGCGCCACGGCTGGGTGAGTGATGCCTTTTGCTGGCGATCGCAGCGAAAAAATATGCAAATGGACTCCCTGCCGTTCTAGCTCCAGCAGCTCGTTGAGAATGAAAGTCTCCGACAGTTTTGGAAACGTCTTTAGCAAAACGCCAACGGTAGGCTGGGGGGAAGGAGCTAAAGGCGGCTTAGATGTAGCGGGCGTAGCACAGTTAAGCATGACATTTCTGACGTGAGGGTTGACTGAGGAAATCTAGCGCGGGGGCCTCTATCTGTAGCAAGCGACTCAGATAGTGAGCAATTCGAGGCAGCGCGTTGAGGTCAATCAGTGGAGACAGCGGCTCCGGATGATTGAGTTCATGCTGTAGCGCAGCCATCAGGCTCGCTGGCGTCAGCTGATCTGGGTGAATGGCCTTTAGCAGCCCTAGCTGCGACCAGCGCTGCGCTCGAATCAGCTGCTCTTGCACCGGCTGAATGCGCGGTACCACAACAGAGCGTTTACGCAGCGCTAAAATCTCATTTACGGTGTTGTAGCCAGCCATCGACACCACCACATCCGCCGCCGCTAAATAGCTGGTCAGGCTGTCGCTAAAGTCAATCAGCTGCACCTGTGCGACCGGATGGGGCAGGGCTAGCCTGGCAGCCTGCAGGTGCTCTCTTGCCGCCGTTGGCATTTCTGGTCCGAGAATTACTAGAGATTTAAAGTCAACCGTCTGCAGCTGAGCCAGCCCGTCTAAATAGGTTTGAATTAGGCGATAGCCATCTTCCCCACCGCCGGGGGTCACCAGCACCAGCTTTTCAGACGGGGCAACTCGCAGCTGCTGACGTACCTGCTGGGATGAAAGCGCACCTAGCTGGCGCTGGATATAGCCACAAAATCGGACCTTGCGCGCTAGCGCCGTTGGAAACTGATAGGCGTCGCAGGTGTCAAAAATATGTCGACTGCCAACCACCCAAACCTGGTCATACCAGCACTCTGCCAGGGAGTAATAGTTGTTTGCTTGCCAGTTTTGAATGGTAGCCGCAGGCGCATCTAGAATATCGCGCAGCAGGAGAACCGACCGCGTTTGCCGCTGTTTTAGATATCTCAGCGTCGGCTGCAGTTCTCCCTTGAGCCCCGTTGGTTTCTTGTCTACTAGCAGCAGATCGGGTTGAAAATTGGCAGCGGCAACCAGTATGAGCTGCGATCGCAGCCGAACTGTAGCAGCCACCTCCGTCTGCAAATACTTAGCTGCCACCGTTCCCCCTTCATCTCGGCTCAGGCAGGGTAGCTTAATGTAGTCTAGGCCAACCGGCAGCCGCAGCCTGTGCAAGGCGGGTGAGCCTGAGACCACTAAAATTGAAATTTCGGGAAACGCCTTTAAAAGATACTGACAAATAGCCATGATTCGGCGAATGTTCCCGAGGCCAAACGCATCATGGGAGTAAACCATTAGTTTCACGAGTCAGACTCTCCCACTTGGAAAACCAATCATTTTGAAACAATCTGCTATGCGGTTCGTCAGAATCATAGAAAGCGAGTTCTAGGCCGTTCTCGTCAAAGGAGAAGTCGCCTGCAGCTTCAGGATGTCAACCAGCTATGAAGCAAATGTGAAGTTAAGATGAACGCGCGCTCATCTAGGAAGGCACTTTTACGAGCCGTACCGCTTGGCGCAGCGATCTCACTGACGGCTTGACCGACCAAAATTCAAGAGATAGCGGTCTTCAGCAAAAATTTGGGGCAATGTGAGAGCTTTCTCATCACTCTCATCAAAACCTGATATCGGTGAAGCGAACTTGAACAACACCGTTTGAAGCGCTCAGCCGCCGTCGTCCCAAGAATAAGGTCACTTCAGAAATTGGCACAGCCAAAGCAGCGGCTATTAGACACCTATTATGATTTGGCATAGCATTAGCGATCGCTAATGGAAAATTGCAGACGGTATGGACAGTTCCTTGCTGAGAGAGACGCGCACCCGCATTTTGCTGCTCTATCTGGTTTGCATGTCTTTGGTAACAGGCATTGCCATTCCGATTTTTCGCTGGGCTTTTTTATCTGCTGTTGACGAGCGCGTCCGCCGAGACCTAGATGAAGAGATGGCAGATTTTAGCCAGCTTTATCAGGCCTGGCATCCGACCGTCACGTCTCCATCAAGCGCACAGGTCATTGATTTTGTTGACGACTTTCTCAAGACTGAGCAGCCTGAGGATGACAATTTCTTAATTGCTTACATTGGCGATAGCTTTCACCGGGCTATCCCCAGTGCCTTACCCGAAGAGCTTCAGCCTAACTCCTCCATTATTCAGCAGGGGCTCGGCAGTCAGATACCGATTAGGGGCATTGTGCCCTCAGACAATCCTGAGATTGGCAAGATTCTCTATCGTATTCAACCATTGACCTTCGATGGCCAGCGGCAAGGGATGTTCATTGCCGCCCACATCACTGCAGGCGAACGTCAAGAGGCGATGGTAGGCATCTATATTTTTGCGCTCATGGCCGCTGGGGTCACCTTAATTTCTGGCATATTGACTTGGGTAGGCATGGGCCGTCTACTCAAACCTGTGAGCACGCTCGCTCACACGGCACAGAGCATTAGTGAGTCTGATCTGAGCCAGCGGCTGCCCGTTTTAGGCTCTGGCGAACTGGCTGAACTAGCGGCTACATTCAACAGCATGATGGAGCGCATTCAGCATGCTTTCAATAGCCAGCGAAACTTTATCAACGATGCGGGACACGAGCTGCGCACGCCGATCACGATCATTCGAGGGCATCTAGAGCTGATGGGCGATCATCCCGCCGAACAGCAAGAAACGCGAGCATTGGTCATCGACGAGCTGGATCGGATGAATCGTCTAGTGGACGACCTGATGGTGCTGGCGAAGTCCGAACGCTATGATTTTTTGCAGCTTGAGACCATTCAGCTCAACCTGTTTGTCGAAGAGTTGTTTAGCAAAGCAAAAACGCTGGCCGAGCGACGGTGGCGGCTCAGCCAGCAAGGCAGCGGCCATTTAGTGGCTGACCGACAGCGTTTGACTGGGGCTCTGCTGAATTTATTGACAAATGCAGCTCAGCACACACAGCCACCGGATGAGATTGAGCTAGGCTATCGCTGTCAGGCCAATCGGGTCAGCTTTTGGGTGCGCGATACCGGCGCTGGCATCGCCAAAGTTGATCAGGCGCGCGTTTTTGAGCGATTCGCCCGAGCCAGCGATCGCAAACGTCAGTCGGAAGGCGCTGGGCTGGGCCTAGCCATTGTTCGAGCGATTGTGACCGCACATCACGGTCGTATCCAGCTTTCTAGCAAACTGGGTGAGGGGTCCACATTTACCTTAATTTTGCCGCTTGACCAGCCGCTGGAGGCAGCAGCATTATGAGCCGGATCTTAATTGTTGAAGACGAGCCACGGGTAGCCGCTTTTATTGAAAAAGGTCTACGGTCTAACGGGTTTGCCACCACCGTAGCTGAAGATGGTCAGGCCGCGATCGCAATGGCGCTAGACGGCAGCTTTGACCTGCTGGTGCTTGACCTAGGGCTCCCACATAAAGGCGGACTCACTGTCCTTGAAGAGCTGCGGGGGCAGGGGATGCAGGCACCAATTATCATTTTGACCGCTCGTGACGATATTCAAGACAAGGTCACTGGGTTCGAGCAGGGCGCTGACGACTATATGACCAAACCCTTCCGCTTTGAAGAGCTCTTAGCCCGGATCCGGGCTCGCCTCAGATCGGCGCTGCAACCCGCGAGCGGCTCGCCCGCTGAAGTTGCTTTGAAGCACCGCAATATCACTCTAGATCTGCGGACGCGGCGGGTGCAGGTAGGCAGTAAACTGCTCGATTTGTCCGCGCGCGAATTTACGCTCGCAGAAACCTTTTTGCGCCACGTTGGCCAAGTCATGAGCCGAGAGCAGCTGCTCGACCATGTGTGGGGCTATGACTATGCGCCTGGCTCTAATATTGTGGACGTCTACGTTGGCTATCTGCGTAAGAAGCTCGGCAGCGACCTGATTGAAACCGTGCGCGGTATGGGATACCGCATGAAGGCCAAGTAAACTAGATGGTCGCGACTGAGCCGCCGTCAACCCGATAGTTGGCACCGACGACAAAGCTCGAGAGCTCAGAGCATAAGAACGCGACCACCGCTGCCACCTCTTGAGCCTTGCCGCGTCGATGCAGCTCTAGATGCGGGCGCTTCTCATCTAGAAAAGTCTCAATCGCCTGATCAAAGCTCATATTTTTCTCTTCGGCCCGCTTTTCCATCATTTTGTCAGTCATCGGCGTTGCGACGTAGGCCGGTGAGACAGAGTTGACCAAAATACCGTCTTTAGCAAACTCTTTAGAAAGATTCTTCATCAGGTTCAGCACCCCGGCTTTGGCAGCGCAGTAGGGCATCTCATCCGTGTAGGGCTGCAGTGCATCTTCTGAGGTAAAGAGCACAACGCGGCCCCAGCCCGCCTGCTGCATCGAAGGGATAAACGCGCGGCAGACGCGCACAGCAATCATAAAGTCAACGTCGATTGTTTCCCACCAATCGTCGTCACTCAGCTCTAAAAAGGGCTTAGTGGCACCGGTAATGCCCGCTGCGTTCACTAAGATATGAACTTCACCATAGTGATCGAGAATTTGCTTTTTAGCCGACTCGACCTGATCGAGCTTAGTCAGGTCAGCGGTGACGCCTATCGCTTCGCCAATTTTTCTGACTTCTTCAACAGCTTTATCCAAGGGCTCTTGGGTCTTGTCGATGATGGCAATTTTGGCACCCTCAGCCGCGAGAATTTTTGCAGTTGCGTGGCCCATACCACCGATATCACCGCCTGTAATCACGGCTACTTTGCCCTTCACGCCCAAATCCATAAAGCTCTCCTGACTATGTCGCCTTTCCACGTTTTACATAGGGCATCATAGGAAAGAGGCTGCAGTCGGTCAGTCTATCGCAAAGTAGAGATTTGAGGCGCTCGACTCTATGTCATTTGACGTGGATGTAGACAGTTGCCATGAGCCAATCGCGCCTCGGGATGAACTACGTGGGGATGCGCAAATTCGAAGGATCCAGCGCAGCTATCCGGCTGCGCCCTGCGCTGAGTAGCCTTGAATATTCTCGGGCTCGTACTGACGCAGGACGCGAGTGGCCTGACGAATCAGCTCATCGGTCCCCTCAGCAATAATCAGATACTTGCCACGATTTAAGCGATTGCGGTATGCGATCGCATCGCCGCTGCCCACCGTCCAACCGACAATGCGACCGACCACAAATGCGCCGAGTCCGCCTGAGGCCGCCCCCAGCAGGCCGCCGACAATGTGATTGCCCAGCTCGCCGGCCCAGGCAAAGGTCTGCAGCCCCGATAGCACGCTAAAGGCAAAGCCAGCCGCAAAGCCAAAGGGAATGACCCAGTAGGCCAGCTGATTTGACTGCTGATCGGCTGCCTCATCCGGGTTGATTAATCCAAACTCATCAGCGCTTTGATAGCCGCGCCCTAAGATGGAAATTTGCTCCATCGGCAAAGCTTCATTCTCCAACGCAGAGTATGCTGCTTCTACCTGCATGCGATCTGATAAAACTGCGACTAAATAATTGTCAGCCATAAAGGTCTCCGTAAGGTTCTATAGTTTTAAAGGTAAAGAACTCTAAAGCGATTGCCCTCTATGACAAGACAGTGGCTTCTCTGGTTCAAAAGAGAGAGATTGAAAGCGCTAATCATCAGCTGACGGTAGCCGAAACACATCGGCAAAGACAGAGTAATCGTCAGGCTGCCGCACCGGATCGGGAGAGTCATAAACAATCAGCAGCCCATCGTCGTAGCCCAGACAGGGAAACAGCGCTAGACCTTCGGCATGGTCGCTGCCAATGGTAAAGGGTAGATCAAACAGCGTGCTAAGCATGCCAGAGTCCTGATCCCACAGCGTATCCTTGCTATGGTCGAGCACATCTTTTAGCCGAAAGACCTGCATTGCGCCTTCAAGATCCATCGTTGGGCCTGCCAAAATGATTAAATCGCCCTGGTGCAGGCAGAGCTCTCGTACGCCTAGCCCGTTGAGATCGACAAAATGTTTGCGATAGAGCGTGCCTTTACCGAGATCTTTCAGCGAGAGCACGCCGGGCTCGGTCTCTTCTAGCTCAATTTCTAGAATCATGGCCCAGCCGCGCAGCACCGGACCGCGCAAGCCTAGAAAGATTTGATGACCGCAGATAGCAAAGCCTTCGATATCAAATCCATTGTCTTTAGAAGGCAGATTAATTTGCAAAAAAGGTCCAAGGTGCTCGTCCTCACTGAGCGCTTCCATCAGCGTGTTGTGGCCCTGAGTTTTGCGCAGCGCTGCAGCTGATAGCTGATCTTCTGGTGCCTCTGAGCGCGCGCAGGACTGCACCGGCTCACCATTAATGATTGGAATGCGCGCCAGCAGGTAGCGATTCGGATCGCGCTCAATTTCAGACAGCCGCTGAATATCTTTTTTAGGCTTTTTGCCTTTGGCCTTGTTGCGCTTTGTGCTGTGAGAGCCAACTAGCCAGAGATAGCCATCTGAATAATCCATCCCTTCAATGTCGATTTCTGAATCTTCATCAAACAGCTCAACAAAGTCGCCAACTTGAAATTTTTTATGATCGCCGTAGACGCAAGCATCTAAACGCTTTAGGCGCTCGACTGAGATAAATTCATCCGAGCCGACCCAGAGACTGCCGTCCGGCGTCATCGTTACCGATGAGAGCTCCCCGATCAAATCTTCAGTATCGCTGTCAAATTTAAACAAAACACGGCTTAGGAGGAAGCTGCTTGGCATAACTTTTATAGTTGCGAGGCAATAATCAGGCGATAATAGCGAATGATTGACTGCTCAGCATCTATCCAAAGCCTCAGCTGTCTGGTAAAGCGTTCCGGAAATTAGCTGACCTTGCCTGAAAAGTCAGTCTAATCACATCGGAGTCAATTTCTCCCTATAGGAGTCATTCCCTGCATGTTCAACCGAACCGCTTTGTTGACGCTAGCCGTCCTTACTAGCAGTTTAACAATCTCTTCAATAGCCCAGGCCGAAGTTGCTGAGCCAGATAGCGAAACAACGGTTCTCTCAAACCACGCTGGGATGGAAGCTGCTGATACTAGCGCCGCCTCTACTCAGCTAGCACCAGCGCGACGCCTAACCCCCGAAGAGCAGTGGCTACGGGGCGAGCGGGCAAATCGCCTGTATGATACCGGCGAGCGTCACCGCCGGCTAGGCGACACGTCCGAAGCGCTAGCTTCTTATCGATCGTCGCTGTTTATGTTCGAGGTACTGGCCGCTGCGGCAACTGACCCTGAGGTCAAGGCCAGCTTCGAGGCAGCCGCTAGCTTTGTGCGATCGCGCATCTCAGATCTACAAACCATGAGCCAGGCCGAGTAGCGCCGTCTGCGGACCCCAATAGCCCCCAGGCAGCCTAATCCAGCCGCCAGCGGCGCGCATATTTGCGGGCGTAGGTGCCCACCGCCTGCGCTGAGAGATAGAGGTGCGTCATGGTTGGCAGCATGGCCGAGATGCCCATGACCAGGCCAAAGTAGATATTGCGCAGGCTCTCGCGAGTAGTGGGGTTGGTCACCGCTTCAACCACCCGCGACTCGTAGATCTCCGTGCGGGTCGCCAATGATTCTGGTGTGGCCTGTACCAGGCTGACCAACCAGCCTGAGAACGAGAAGACAAACAGCACCCACCAGGTAGCCACTACGGCAATCACCAGATCAATGCTGAGGTGGGCCACATAGCTGGTTACCGTAGTCGTCTTTAGGGCTCGCTTAGCAATGTAGACGGTGATAAAAAAGGACAGGCTATCAAACAGCGCGCCCAGCAGCCCCACCGGAAACTGCAGCAGAAAGTAGTGGCTGCGCTCGTTGCCAA